>JAYVPE010000285.1:0-6145 GCA_043757575.1 Pirellula sp. | reverse complement strand
TCGCAGTCTGCTGTGCGTACCGTTGCCACCCAAGGACAATATCGTCCAACGTGCCATCGAATTGAGTCGGCATGTTTTCCTGTATCAACAATACAGTTCCTAATGGCTTGATCGGTTCTTGACTTGACAGCCACTGGTCATGCGATTGCATAGACCCTATCGAAATTAAAATCACTGCTAGCCCGAGCATCGTATAGGCTGCAACCTCAAGCACGAATCGCCTGGATGTCGCTGCAGGCCAATCCATACGATTCCAAATGGCCCAGTTCAACCATTGATAAAGCACTGCACCTATAAACATTACAATAAAACTGACTCCATAGCCGCCAAAGTAGGAGGCGATCGGCAACATCCATGGCCACGGAGTTTGACTATGTGCAAGCATGCACGCTGCGAACCCCGTTACGAAATACGCACGTATGAGTTCACAGCCAACCCAGGCCGTCGCGGCTGCGAATGGCAATGGAATGTACCAAGAATGATGCAATGATCGGGCCATCGCGATAAACATTGGCAAGTAGACAGCCAAATACAAAGATAACGCGATCCAGCCGAAGTGAAGCGGCCAATACGACAATCGGATTCCCTGCAAGAGGGCTAGCCACATCACAGCTCCGGCTAGCCATATGCTGCAGTATTCTCGACGGCTCGGCGAACACTCTTTTGCAATAATCGATACCCAACAGGCCGACGCCAAAAAACCAGCCCATGGAAATTTCATCGGCGGTAGCGAAAACCAATAGAGTACGGCTCCCAACAACGCAATGAACCAAGTTTGACTGATTCGCTCACTCCACTGGATGGCTGAGTGAATTGGTTTGTAGCGGCCGTTTTTCAATTCTTGACTATGCGTCTTTTTTGACAATTTGGATCCATCCGTTTCGTATCGCATCAAGTTGTGTTTCCAAAAATCGCACCGAGTATATCAGCGTACTCACAATTGGAAACAGTCCGCACGTTACCCATCCGGGTTGGCAAAATGAAGTTGAGTCTGCCATGTTCTGTTTTCTTGTCCATTTGCATGGCCACTACAATCTGCTCACCTGGCACTTCGGAAAAGCTGGTTGGCAACCCGAATTTTCGGAGCAAAGATGTTTGTCTTTCTTGGCAATTTTTTGGCCAGAGATCAAGTCGGACGGCCAATTGCCCCGCCATGGTCATGCCAATAGAAATTGCTTCGCCATGCAAAAAGCGGCCATAAGAAGTTTTAGCTTCGATCGCATGCCCAAACGTGTGGCCATAGTTAAGAATAGCCCGGAGCCCTGTGGTTTCACGTTCATCTTGAGAAACCACCTGAGCCTTCAATTCACAGCATCGACGCACAATATGCTGGATATGCTCGTGCTTTCTCGCAAGAATAGCGTCCGCATGCTCCTCTAAATGGTCAAAAAAACTCTCGTCTAGAATAACACCGTATTTTACGACCTCTGCAAGACCACTTCTGAATTCCCGATCAGGCAATGAATCAAGCGTCGACGTATCGATCCATACCGCATGCGGTTGCCAAAACGCGCCAATCATGTTCTTGGCTGATGGTAAGTTGATACCGGTCTTGCCTCCAACACTGCTGTCAACCATTGCCAAGAGCGTCGTTGGCACCTGAATCAATCTCAGTCCTCGCGTGAAAGACGCGGCGGCGAAACCCGCTAAATCGCCAACAACTCCGCCGCCAATAGCGAAGACGACGCTTTTTCGATCGCTCTTTTCCTCAAGCATCCGGCTCCAAAGCTGTGACAAATTCGCGATCGACTTGTTCTCTTCGCCACTGGGAACCACTAGCAAAGAGGTCCGCTTACTTGACTGATACAAGGTCTCTTCGACTATTTTTCCAAACGTCTGCGCAACCCTTTCATCGCAGATAATAATGGCGTGCGACCATCCGGTTAACAATTCCCCTAGCGGCACTGCAATGTGATCCAGAGTGCGAGTCCCAATGAAGATTGGATAACTTCGTTCGGCTAATTTTACTTGAACTTGTTGCATAATCTATTTGGGTTCTTTCTCACGATCTACGGCAAGGACGACGCGTGAATTACAAAGGTAGTCATGTAGCGACTTGCGGCCCTTTAGAAGCAGAATCATGGTTGAGTCGATGCATGGAAACAAAACAAGAGCGACTGCAAAAACGGGAGTCAAAAATGGGTTGCTAGAATTCACGTAAAGAGCTAGCGGCGAAAACCAAGCAAAAGAATTGCGAAGGACTTCGCGAGTTACCAGTTGTTGACGTCTCGGGCGCAAACCGTTTACCTCAACGATTCGAAGCTGAAACAAATAACGACCAATCGATCCCCATCCACGAAAAATCATGGTCAGATAGACGGCCGGTACAATGAGTGATGCGAACGCGACAATGGGTGTAGCCCATTGATAATCTCGCAGCGCCGAAACACTGGCCCAGTCCGAGTTAAGGAGTAAAATCAAGATTGCAAACGGGGCGATAAATACCAACAGGAACAACTGGTCAATAGTGTAGGCTGCAGCCCGCGGCGCGACTCCAGCGATAGTAGTCGAGACTGGTTCGATCGATTTCAGGTCGGCTAAAAGCTCATCGTACGTCGCATAACGGTCCTTCGGATTCTTGGCGAGCAATCGTAAAATGAAGCCTTCGAATTCTCTCGGGATCGCACTTGGCCAAACAGGCGGGAACGCGACCTCTGCCGTTAAATGAGTCTCAATCCGTTCGCGAACCGTTGTTCCAACGAGCTCAAAAGGCAAACGACCAAATACTAGTTCGAAAAGTGTTATGCCGAGTGCATACATGTCGGACTGAATACTAATCGGGTTACCTCGGATTAGCTCTGGAGCGACGTAGGCAGGTGTTCCCGAGATATTAGTGGGCTGGCCTGGTTCATTTTGAATTCTAGAAAGGCCAAAGTCCGAAAGCTTGATTCGCCCTACGCCCGCGATCAATAAGTTAGCTGGCTTGATATCGGCATGAACAATTCCAAACTGTGACGCATGTCGCAGTGCTGATGCAACTTGAATACCATATCGAATCGTATCTGCGTAGGGTATCACTCCTTCCGACTTGAGTTTCTCCGAAAGAGGCGGTCCTACTAAAAGTTCCATGGCCAAGAAAGGCTCTTCGTCTTGGCGACCGACGTAATAGATTGTAACGACGTTCGGATGATTCAATCTGGCCTGCGCGACCGCCTCACGTAGCGTCATCGCGATGCGGGAGTCGACGCAGTCATTTACATTCCGCATGATCTTGACCGCGACGAATCGCTGCAATGAAGTGTCCAACGCGCGATAAACCGCTCCCATACCGCCCGACCCTAATTTGTGGTCGATTCGAAAGTGGCCGTAGAGGCGGTTGATAAGATTGCCTCTTTCGTCCAGCTCGAAATGATGAACGTCCTCTTCGTTTTGGAAATTGCTAATGGAAACGGTCGCGCTCATCGCGTGTCTAATGGCTTCCGACTGTACAATGCGTTTGCAGTTGGTACATTCGCCACCGAGCATCGGGTCCACGCGAAACTCGGTACCACAGACACAATGGTAAACAAGACCTGGCTCGGCTAGGTTCAAAATTTTACCGATTGGTTCTAGCTGCGTCGAAGATTCCATTCGTTCAATTGTACTCCTAATGTGTCTGATCGAAATCAGCCCGCTCATTTTTCTACGATCACGTTCCGCGAATGCCAAAGCTAGACAGACCATTCTTCCAACAGCCATCGGTGGCATTGGCCCAGGGACTCCTCGGTTGCCGGTTGGTTCATGATTTGGAACTACTCCCCAGGACGTTTCCTAAATGAGAATTTGGATTGATGCGGACGCAGCGCCTCGCGAGGTCAAGGAGTTGGTTTTTCGCACGGCGGCACGACTTAAATTGCCCGTTGTTTTGGTCGCAAATCAGCCGATTTGGGTTCCTCCCGGCAATTCGTTATTTTCGAGCATTACCGTTCGAGATGGTGCCAACATCGCGGACAAGTATATTGTCGAACACGCGGAGTCAGGCGACTTGGCCATAACGGCCGACATCCCCTTGGCCGCACAACTGGTGGACAAACAAGTTTTTGTAATCGACCCGCGCGGCGAATTGTACGACGAACGCAATGTTGCAGGTCGACTTGCTGGTCGCGACCTTTTCGACGCAGCGAGAGGCGCAGGGATGGAGTTCTCAGGTCCAGCCCCCTACAGCTCAAAGGACCGTATTGCCTTTGCGTCAACCTTGGACCGTATCCTGACCCGGGCCATGAAGTATAAAAACCCCTAAAAAGTCGAAGGGGTTGCTTCGGGAAATTTGGCTTTAGAAAATCTTGAAGCAAAGGGACAATCGGCATATTTGCGCCATAGCATCCTACGTCTAATGAATTTCGAATTTCGGCTCTTTTCCGATCCGACCAATTGATATCCCATCAAGTATCTTTTCACGACTATATCAGTATCGCGTATATCAGTATCGCGCTTTTGCTCAAATCAATACGTAAAATTCCACATGAGTGCACTTATTGCCAATCCTGCGGTCCGGAGCCTACTTCGGGGCGTTTTAGTCTGGGCTCCCTTTTGGATTTCTACAACGGTTCTCTTTGGTGGCCTGGGATTGGCATATGTGATTTTCTTGAAACAAGATACGTTTCTAGCATCGCAAGCGTTGCTTGTGCGTGACGAAGCTACAGGCGCGGTAATGCGTCTTGGGCGATTTCAAAGCCAAGCGGAAATGAAGGCTGCTCAGGAGACTATTCTTGAAATGGCAAAGAGTCAGCAAGTCGTTCGCGATGCACTGATTGCAGTCGGGCCCCCTAAAAACGTTTCGAGTTGGTGGGGGAAAAGTGAATTTCCGTCGAAAGAATTAGTCGAAGAAGTTGCCAAGTCCTCGATATCAGTCCACGCGCCGAAAGGTACCGAGTTTGGCGTGACTGAAGTAATTTATTTGGATGTAAAGGCCAACGCTCAGAACGAAGCGACGGCGATGAGCAAGGCCCTGACGGATGCATTGGAGTCAAGGTTGCAGCAGGTTCGAAAAGCAAGAGCCGACGGCGTACTAGCTGAGTTAAAGCATGCAAGAGATTCCGCAAAACGCGAATTGGCCATTTCCACTAGCCAGCTTAATGAAATCGAACGCGAAGCAGGTTCGGATCTCTCCGATTTGAGAGGGATGACCGATACAGTTGCAGGCGCTGCAACCTCACGAGCCGAATTCGACCAAATCAAAAACGATCTTCGCCAGGCAGAGATCAATCGACAATCGCTCATTGCCGACCGCGAATTACTTGTTCGAGCGACCGCCGACCCGACGTCTTTCATCGTAGCTCCAGGCGCTGTCCTTAACTCCCAACCGGGATTAAAACGACTTCGAGAGGGACTCGTGGACGCGCAGCTAAGCGGTTCTCAATTGATAGGAAGATTCACAGACAATCATCCTTCCGTGATTGCGTCGCAAACCGCACAGTCCTCAATTGTTAAACGATTTCTGCAAGAACTGAGAGCCTCCATTGCAGGTGTCGAATCGGATATCGCCCTAGTCGACGGTCGAATACAACGACTCGAAACGCAAAAAGAATCCGCGCAAGAACGATTGGCAAAGTTGGCTGACAGTCGCGCCGCATACGCGAATCTGCTGTCCGAAGTTAAATCCAAGATCGCAATACTAGAAGGCTCGGAACGAGAACTTGCAGGGATCCAAGCCGCCCGGGACTCCTCTATCTCGACGAGCCTTTTGACTCGTCTTGATTCGCCTATGGTGAGCGATCGTCCAATCGGGCCTGGCAAGGCAACCATTTCAGGTCTTTGTGCAATTGCCGGTTTGGTGTTAGGTCTTGGGATCATGTTTGTCGTTACGCCTATCGATGCGACTCCTGTTTTTGGTCGTCGAGCGCATGATCGCCAGCGTGGTCGACGAGACGCGGATTTGGTCCTTCCACCTGAGTCGGCAACCGACAATCTCGCTCCAAGTGCAGTCAGTTCGATGGATTCGCTGCCAACTTTGGATATCGATAAAGCATTTCGGGAACTTGCATTACTCAAGTCACATAAACCAGAAAGTCGCTCCGAAGAATTGTCACTGCAAATGAAAGTGCAAGAGTTATCGGCATTCCTATCGAGCCGAGGGGTGCAGATTGGTCGGGAGTCCATGGTCAAGGAAGAAACTCCTCGTACGACACCGCGTCCAACTCGCCCCACCTAGTAGTGCCATGAGCCA
>JAYVPE010000284.1:0-6166 GCA_043757575.1 Pirellula sp. | reverse complement strand
GCCGCATGGCACGCGATCTTCGAACTCGGGATATCGATAATCGGCTGTTCGGGCGAGCAAGTCGATTTCGTATGCCATCGCTTATCTTGCGTGACTGGTCTTTGTCCGCTGCTCAGCTATTGGACAAACGTGTTGCTGGCGCGCCAGTCTATCCCTACCAGCCTGACGGTATTTGGGAGTCTTTGGCCATTACCAAAGAACGCGACTTTAGTTATCCAGCATCGAGCGGCAATGATTTGTATCGACGCAGTCTCTACACTTTTTGGAGACGAACTGTTGGACCAGCGAACATGTTCGATGTTTCGAACCGCCAGACTTGCCGCGTGCGCCAAACAGCCACAAGCACACCGCTGCATGCGTTGACGACTCTTAACGATCCAACGTGGGTCGAGGCAGCTCGTGTTTTGGCAGAGAACAGCATGCACCACTCTCAATCACTACCGGAACAAATAACGTATGCATTTCGCAACGTCTTAGTAAGAGTTCCGCAGGAAAGCGATTTAGCCCACCTGCAAAATGCAATGCAAAAGCAATTCGCTTTTTTTTCCGATGACCCGATAGCAGCTCAGGCTTTCGTTGAAGTCGGAAATGCATCGAGAGATAAGGCATTGGATTTGTCCACGCACGCAGCGTTGACCGCAGTCTGCTTGGCAATTTTGAACTTAGATGAAGCGATGACGCGCGAGTAAGTCTGGTATCCATTACTTTCCCCAATATTCCCGTGTCCACCCGTGTCCCCAATATTCGATATTCTCGACAACAGCCTTTTTCCAATGGGTGTACAGTCCTTCTACGCAGAACGAACATTTTGTCGTTCGAACAAAGTGTGCCACGACGCTCCGCCGTCGTGATTCGCGACGGCGGAGCGACGCGGCACACTGCAGCAACCCACTTGCTCAAATTTAGCTGGGTTCGAACTCCGCCAAACGCCCTGTTGTGCTCGCTACGAATCCAAGACAGGGTTATTCGCCTCCGCACTCCGGTTCATCGCATCAGAAGTTTAGCTGGCAGGGAGGTCGGCTCTCTAATTATGCAAACGGTTTGCGGTTCATTTCGACGATTGTCGGGACTTCGTGCTTGTCTAACGCTTGCAGGAATGCCTTCAAGCCTCGTTTCTGCTCGTACTCTCGCTCCGATGTCGTTAGCGGAATCATCCGGTAGAGATGCACTTGTCTTCGCTAGGTTCCAGGCACCTATTGACTTGTTAAATGACACCAGCGCGTGATTCCGTAGAACGAAATAACCCTTCGCATCCACATCATCATGGTACCATACGCTGCAGCATTGCAAGCTAGTGCCGACAACCATCGCCAACGAGCCCATCGAAAACTTGCGACGACATTAAGAGTTCCCGCGAAGAGTAAAGCTATTGGCATTCCAAGTGCGGCAAAGAACATCATTCGATTTGAAGGATTCTAATAGACTTCAATGTTTTGGAAAATTCCGATCGGAATTGCAACGAGTGCAAGCAGGCCGAAAAAACCGCTCAACGCAGCCGGAATGGTGGACCATCGAAATCGTCGTATCCCGCCTTGGCGGACCGCGTCAGCCGGATGTGCGATCGGATTCAGTGGCTGTGATTTGTAAGGGTTCATTTGAATTGCAGTACGTTTGCGATGACCAATGTCGCGGCAAGAAAAGTTTCCATGAAAAACGGGCGACCCGCGACCTATTGTAATCCGCACCACCAATTTACTGGCCTGAGTGGGAGCCGTCTCCCAGCTCGGAACGAAGGCCATAGCAAACAACCGTGCGGCGCAAATTACTATTGAAGCATAATCCACCGAACACCTCGGTGACAAGCTCCTTCGCGCCAATGGCTCACGAATTTCGGCGACTGACTCGACCACTTTCTAAGTTATACAAGGGCGTTATACAAATTCGCTCGGGGCCAGCCATCTAAGCTGCTATTTTCATTTCTGAGATCTTAAATAGTTGGATGGCTGGTCCCGCTTGCACGGCCCCCGCTTGCACGGCCGCCCCCATCACTATTTTCATAGCAAGCATCACTATTTTCATAGCAGGAGAGCGTAGCTAAATTTACGTCCCGGAATACTTAGTTGGCTGGCCCCTGCTATCCTGCTATCCTGTTTTCGACGAAGAGAATGCAAAGGTGAATCTTCGCAATTTTGAGGCGCGTGGGATCAACAAGCATGCGGCGTTTAACGCGCCGGGAGGACGCGGGCAAATAATTCTTCGAAATAACGCGATGGTCGCAGAGGTGCTTCACGAAACTGGTCACGCCCTAACGCACAAATCATTGGGAGATTCAGCCTACTGGAAGTTGCCAGAATCTGTCCGCGAGCACCTTGCCGCGATTTTTGTACGGTCCCGAAGTACTTTTCCTGCGCGATTCTCCATCGACGAGCAATGGGAAGTTTTAAGGAGACTCGATCCAAATTTTGTACCATCATCCGAGATTCAGGCACTACTAAGAAGCTAGGGAGCACTCTAATGAAAGATAACTACGAACAACAAATCCTCAAACTCGTAAGGCAGTATCTGGATCACGAGTTTCCGAAGTTGGATTCTTCCTTGATAAGTTCGCGTATCCTGCATAAAGATACAGTTGCTATCGATTCTTGTCGGGAATTCCTATTCCAAATGTCCCATAAGCAAGAAGACGCTTTCTCGATGCTCAAAAACTGCGATAACGATGCTGAACGCTATGAGATCGAAAGGTTTTTGAGCGACCAGCCAAAGTTGCGAGTCGTTGCAAATGCGACCTCGGTTTTGGCGACGGAATGGCAAGGCATCACCTGTTCGTAGATGCCATGCCTCAACAAATCCCTTGCTCAACCGTGTTGAATGACGACTACGACGACAACGACTATTTTGTCCGGCGCACGACTAGCATGCGGGTGTTCTTATCGATTTTATTTAGCCTGCTTTGGCTTCCGACATCGCATTCTGCGCTGATCCCGACGATCTTTAACGCCCCAGTTAAGCTAGCGAGTCTTGTCAGCGACGTTGTTCGAACTCGACTTGCTACCTACGCTGACGAGATGCGAACGTTTTTGAATTCCCAGGCGGACGGCCTTGGAAAGCGGTTTCGACGTGGCGGCGGAAACATTGCAGTACGTTAACGACCGCAGAGACACGAGGTAAATTACGGCTATATTCTGAGTTGCCATTCTGTAGTTCTTGCCAATCAGTTATCGCAAACTTCCACAAATATCGACCGTCGTTGACTTTAGAGTTAGTTGGGAAGGATGGAAGCCAACTCATTGGACCGAGGCATCCCTGATGACTATGAATAGTATTGAACAGATTCGCAATCGCCTGATTGCTTCAGGCCTTGCGGATGACAAAAACATCATTGGTTGTACGACACGTGAGCTAAACGAGATAGCGACTAGTGCCAAACGCGATCTGCCCGACGACTACCTTTGGTTTATGGAGGTGTTTGGTCGTGGGGCGGGGAAGTTTCTTCGAGACGTAACCATGTTCTATCCCCAAGTACTCTGTCTGCGTTCAATTGCCCAGGAGATTGTCTTGGACTATGAAGAGTTCAATATGTGTTTGCCGAGTTCGGCCTTCGTTTTCGCCGTGCGATACAGTGAGCAGTTTTTGTTCTTTGAAGAGCTCGGAAGCAATCCAAAAGTCAAATTCTACATGTCGGGAGAACCTGAAATTGAAATCGTAGGTGATTCCTTTTTGGATGTGATCGAATCCGAACTTGGTCAAGCTGAAACGCAATATGGTTCAATCAAAGGCACACCATATGATTTTTAGGCCCCAATTAAGGGAGGGATCGATTTTAGCTCCTCAGCCAATCGAATCGGGGGAGCTGTTTGGAAGAATGCTTCACAATTGCGAGGCTACTTGGATCGCCAATCGCCCTGTGCAAAAACTAGATTTCAGTTCGAAAACAGATTTAAGCTGGGTTTTGCCGGGAGAAAAGCATAGTAAGCTCGTTCGTTGATCGAATCAAAACAAGCTCAAGACAATCGAAATGGCGACCCATTCCTTGGAGTGCGCATGACTGGCAGGTTTTAGCAGCCATTCTTCCCACAGTGGAGGTGAGGATACATAAATGACACGATAATTTGGCAATCGAGATCAACGATTCGTTGCTGTTCACCGTAGCGGCGATCTCGATTTGGCTACGCATCGCTTGTTAGTAGGTTGGGCGGCCGACTGCGCTGAACGCGCCCTGCACCTGTTCGCGGAAGCCCATCCGAATGACGCTCGACCAAGCCACGCGATTGCGATCGCCCGAGAATGGTCGATTGGCAAAGCCACAGTCACACAAGCTAGGCAGGCCGCGTTTGGGGCTCATGCGGCAGCGAGGGAATCGACCAACTCGGCTGCAACGGAAGTCGCACGATCGGCAGGGCACGCCGTAGCCACCGCTCACATGGCGGACCATGAACTTGTGGCTGCCGCCTACGCAATTCGAGCAGCGATGAAATCCGTGAATAAGACTGATGCGATTCGAATTGCCGAATTGGAGTGCCATTGGCAGCAAGCCCAACTTTCAGAAGCAATCCGTGAGCTGGTTTTATCGGACCAGCAGAGCAGAAATCCAGAGTTCCATAACCTCTTTCTTGCTTCGCTACCTTCGTTCTGACAGCTGGCTTCTGATTAACTGCAGAAATTTCGCCCCGCCGCTTCGTCCAATCCAACACTTTGCGTGTAACCCTATAGATAGAGGCGCACAACTTCGGCACGTCCGCAGCCGTCCACTTTTCGCAGACAAGATTTCAAACAACTGGCGACCACAGCATGGCTTCCCGGCAAAACCCGGATGATTCGGGTCTGAATAAGAAACAATTCCTTTGACAATCAAGTGATCGCTCCCCAAAATCCTATCCACATCTCTAACGGGGGAGAACAACTAGTGCTGTCCGAAAACCATAGGAGTCGATTATGCGAAACTTCATCCCAGTTTTGATCGTGTGCTTTCTGGGGATACCGGGCTTCGCGCAGGAACAAGATGCTCCTAAAAGTCTCGTTGGTTTTTTGAAACCTGGCATGAACATCGGAGTTCTTTCGTTCGCAAAATTTGACGCGATTACAATCGGCATCTACACGGAAGAAGACTTTTCTATTGCGATTGACGCACGCAAACTATCGTCGGAAGACCTCGCCTCGAAGTACGAGAAAGTAGCGAGTGCATTCGAGCGTACACGCAAGGACTTGATTGCCACATCTCAAACAAGCAAGGAGAAACTTCCAGTTGGAAAAGAGTACGGAGAGCCGAGGATCAGCATTAGCACTAATCGTAGTGAATTCTTTTACAAGGTTGTTTCAATTGGCGACGACTACATCCTTGTGACAGATGCAATGAATCTAAAGTCAACGAATCCAAAGTATCGTCGGGTAATTGCCACACGGTACATCTCGTCGATGCACTGGCACGATGAATTGCCGCTCAGTATATCCACTCCATATGTAGACACGAAAACGGACAAAAACAAGCCCTGAACCCGCGTTGCCAATTACGGGGTTTTGAAATGGAAGCTCAATCGCGGCAACTGGGTAAGTCAGTCGTTTTCCGAAGTAAACGGCGAAATCTTCCTAAGAAACTGAGTCCTAAAGCGTCAACATTACGGTCAAAAAAAATCAGTTCAAACTCTAGAGGGTCCAGTCGATGCAACAAACCAAAGCGTTCGCCTTCGTGCAATTCCTGGCCGGTCGTCGTGTTTTAGCAATGCTTTTTGCAGTATTTTTCATTGCAATGGCTTCAAGCGTGTGTCTGGCGATGATCAGTGTTGGGCCGCTCGATAAGGTCAAGGCGAAGGAGAAATACGGCATCACGATGCATGCACGACAAAATGGAGATGCTGGTATCAAAGTCTGGCTTGAATTCAAAAAAAGGGGGTGGCTAGAAAAGTTTACGTATGCTGAACTTCAGATGACGGATGAAAAAGGAAAGCACTTGATTTCAGCAATGCTCAAGCCCGGAAGGGAAAAGGTGTCAGCCACCGATTGCATTGAATGAGCAATGAATTCACTGTGTTTTCGCTATATAAAACCGCCCGAGAGAAATCGTCGCGTCGCAACAAGTCGCTAGGTGCCTAGTATCTAGCGAAGACCCCTTCGCTTCCGCTGCAAGTACTATGGCAACAAACTATCCATCTCCGTGGGCATCTTATGAAGCATCGGATTACACTGCGCAAGCGAATCAAATTACAACCACCAGCAATGCAAATCGAACGCA
>JAYVPE010000283.1:0-6224 GCA_043757575.1 Pirellula sp. | reverse complement strand
CAATGCCTCATGTCGGGAACCAACCAAGATGACTTGGGCGACTACCGACCGGGTTTGCAAGCGGCGTCCGAGTACTCAGTCGTAGCGCCACTTGTTAATCTAGCAATCACCAAACAACGCGTGCGAGAGCTTGCGACCTACTTCCAATTAACGGTGGCAGACAAACCCGCTTCGCCGTGCTTAGCAAGCCGAATCGCGTATGGCCAGTCGGTTACATCCGAACGACTGCAAAGCATTGAACTGGCTGAACTTTTCCTCGCCTCGCTCGGTTTCAGAGACGTGCGAGTTCGATTGCACGCAGACGGCTTGGTACGACTGGAACTGGGCCTCGATGACTTGCATTTGGCATGCGAAGCGGTTGCGAGAACGGCCATCAGTGAAAGAATGCAGCAACTAGGATTTAAATTTGTCACACTCGACTTGATGGGTCGCCAATCTGGATCGCTCAATCGAGTTCTGCCTATCATCACTCTTTAGACATCCTCACAAATTCCGCATCTCCAAAATGCGACTGTCGGTCAATCGGAAATGACGTCCGTCGTAACGGTGGGTGTTGGATTGTTTATCAAGAAGTAAATAATCCGAATCGCATTCCCTTTGCTGCGTGCATCAGCTATCTGGCTGACTCGCAACTCCAACTCGTGCGCACCGTTAGGAAGTTCGGACGCTAACATCTTCGCCCAGGGGAGGTGCAGTCCAGGACTCCATTGCGTGAAAAGTTCTTGCTTTTGCCAGTCTCCGAGATCGATCCGATATTCAATATTCCCGGTGTCGGGGCCAGCCGTGATGAAGATCCCAATTCCGATTCCTTCAAAAGCCAACTTCGCCGTTGCGTCGGGCGTTTCCGCGATGAGTGCTGGGACATCGACGAAGCCTGGTCGTGTTCCCGCTTTTCCATCTGGTTTCCAGTTTGCATCCATTCTCCAACCGCTCACAAGCGAAAGCTTCTTGGTTTCGAAAAGGTCCGATGGGCTTACCAGTCGTCCATGGAAATAGCTAAAGACGTCTAGCGGAGCGGGCAAATCCGAAACGATTGAGGTTGGATTAATTATATTTTCACTCCATGCAGCGGATAGCATTCGACTGATCGAGCGTGCATACAGGGCATGGCCAAAGGGTGCTGGGTGAAGGCCGCGAAAGTCTTTCTCCCATGTGAATTCACCGGCGTCGATTCGCTCGGTCACTTCTCGAGCGAGATCGATCGATGGAATTCTATAGTGCTCGGCCACTCGTTCATGATTGAAGATGACAGCCGGAGTTTTGCCTTGTCGAATCTCGGTCATCTTTCCTGGATCGACGAAATGGAGTAAAACGACATCCATCTCTGAATTGGAAAGAATGGCCTGTCTTACGATCCCTTCCATGCCACGTACTTGCTCGACATCGGAGAACCCATTGGTGTCGTCGTTGACCGCCGCTTCCTCGAACAACAGATCCACTGGGCCGTGTGCTAAAACATCGTTTTGAAATCGGAATGCGCCCGGCGTCGAACCAAGCGAACTAATTCCAGCGTCCACAAAATCGAACTCAGTTTCAGGGAATCGCCGTTTAAGGTCGTCGCAAACCAGGTTGCGCCACCCGTTGGATGCCGTAATCGATCCGCCAAGAAACGCCACGCGCCCTCGCTTTTTTTGCTCAAATTTTACTCGACACTTTTGTAAACCATTTCGCAAGTGGAAGTAGTCGTACCCGAAGGGCGTTAACGCTTCGGTCAGTTGGTCAGCGAAACCGGTATGCGTTAGGATAAAGTTGACGATGCGAGTTGGATCTTGAAGGCTATGCGGATGGTGATTGCAATGCGGCTTAGTGATCAAAGTCATTGAGCCACCGAGGGCTTGATAACGCTGTTGCACCAACAACGAGTTTTCTTCGATCGGGACCACATCATCGGAGGCACCGCAAACATGCAACAATGGAATGTTTGCATTTGCCAATCGGTCAAGCTGATGGATGGGATTCAGTTTGCTGTTCGCTGCCTCTTCGTCGTGGAACGCGTAAACTTTTTTCAGTCGTTCCCAATCTGCAGGCGAGCCCTTGCCTCGACCTTTCCCGCCAGGCCAGCTTGTGAAGTCGCAAACTGGCGCGTCGTTATAAATGCAGGCAACTTTTTCCGGATTGCGGGCTGCCCAGTTAAGTGTGAAAAGACCGCCTCGACTGAAGCCCTCCAACACAGTTTTGTTCGACAGTTTGTACTCAGCGGTAACGTGCGCGTACATTGCGTCCATGACAGTCATAGACAGCGGTCCGCCGTAAAGGTTTTGAACGTCAACGTACGCGACATAGAAGCTCTTGTTGAGCAAGTCGAGATCGGCCTGCGGCTGGTGCCCAAAAAACTCAGTCCGCCAGATCCAGGGGTTACCTGGTGCGGCCTTCTTTGGCTCAACAAGAAAGGCGTTGCGACCGTCTACCGTAAACTCAATCTTGTTAAAGCCTTGCCAATCTACTGCTGAGACTTCATGAACGGCAAACATGGATACAAAGAACGGCAGAGATACAAAGAATGGCAGAAGGCATGTCAATTTCGATATCAGGCTGGTTGTTGGTCGCATTGGTTTGCCGTTGGGTTATGCTTGATGGAGGATTTTTTCCCAGTGTACGAATCAAGCTTAGCTCAAATGGAACTAGGTTCCTAGCCGGTCGGACGCAAAGAAAAGGTTAGATGCAAAATAGGATTCTATGCACGCGGCACATAAGCCTATTCTGTTGTCATGCGACTTCGATACAAAAATCTGCTAAACTCGTAGTCTGCTGTGTGAAGCTAGTTCTTGGAGTCGTCGGAATTTAACCTAACGGTGTGGATTGATTGAATCGCCAATGTTGTCCAATTCAGAAAGTGCCAATTCACGTGGAAATCGTGAAGAAGCATCGCATTCGCTGCATCTTGGAACGACGCGTCTTCGTGTCACTGGAATGACCTGTGCTGGATGTGCCGCTGGTATTCAACGAGCGCTAGAGACACGCACCGATGTGACGTCCGCTAGTGTCAGTTTCGCGGCTGGTACAGCCGAAATCGAAGGCCGCGATCTGAAACCCGAGTCACTCATTGCCATCGTTGAGGGACGAGGTTTTCAAGCTGAATTAATCCAGCAAGACGAGCGTGGAAGCGAGCAGAGTGAAATCGAAAGGCAGCAAGAATCGAACGAACGAACATGGCGGCATCGAGCGATCGTTGGAATCGGGCTTTGGGCTCCATTGGAGATTCTGCACTGGACAGCAACCGCCATGCATTGGCATGGACCATGGATGCCGTGGACCATGTTTGTGGGTGCGCTAGTGGTTGTCCTGTTTGCGGGTCTTGAATTCTATAAATCGGCATGGAGGGCAGCCATTCGTGGAACGACGAACATGGACACCCTGATCTCCATCGGCGCTTCGACAGCGTTCGTTTATTCCACGGTTGTTATGCTCTTAAAGTTTGAGTTGCCGACCTATTTTGCTGAAGCCTCCGGGCTTTTAGGAATCGTAAGTTTAGGTCACTGGTTCGAAGCTCGAGCGAGTGCCAAGGCAGGTAGTTCCGTACGGGAATTACTACAAATGCAGCCAGAGACGGCCGAGATCCAGCAGATGGACGGTTCCACGAAAATAGTACCTAGCGCAGATGTCCAAATGGGATGGAAGCTGATCGTTCGACCTGGTGGACGCATAGCAGTCGACGGCATCGTTATCGAAGGAGAGTCGGCAGTCGACCAATCGATCGTCACGGGCGAATCGCTTCCCGTCGATAAACGACCAGGCGAACTAGTTGTTGCAGGTTCGATGAACACGACCGGACGACTGATCGTTAAAACAACCGTCGATGGCCGGCATACGACCATTTCTCGCATTGCCCAACTTGTCCAAAAGGCACAAACCAGTCGAGCGCCAATCCAACGGCTTGCAGACCAAGTTTCTTCGATCTTTGTACCGATTGTACTATTGATTGCTGCATTGACACTTGTCGGCTGGTGGCTGGTCGGGGATTTCCCTAAAGGAGTCATTGCAGCAGTCACTGTCCTGATCATTTCCTGTCCCTGTGCGCTCGGATTGGCAACGCCGATGGCAGTCATGGTGGGAACAGGCGCGGCGAGCCAACGAGGAATTCTGATTCGCAATGCCGAAGCACTTGAACGCATCGGTCGTGCCAAACGGGTCGTCTTCGACAAGACCGGGACGTTGACATCCGGCAAACCAGTTGTTATCGCGATCGCCCCCATCGCTGGTTACACAGAAGAGAACCTGCTGCAACTAGCGGCAGCGGTCGAATCACCAAGCGAACACCCGATCGGTAAAGCCATCGTCAACGAAGCCATTACCCGAGGTCTAATTCCGTTACCGGTCGAGCATTTCCTGTCGATTCCAGGACGCGGCGTTCAAGGCGAAGTAGAGGGGCGGACCATCGTCGTGGATCGTGACGAGCATACTACTTTTCGAGTTCTGGTGGATGGACTTTTTGTTGGAACAATGACGCTGAGCGATCGGCTTCGAATCGATGCGGTAGATGCGATTAGTGCTTTAAAACGATCCGGCATCCGCGTTTCGCTTCTTTCGGGCGATAGGAAAGAGACTGCACAGGCGATCGCGCAGGAGCTGGGACTGGAAACGCAAGACGTCTTCTATGAAGCGACTCCGGAATCCAAGGCGGCGCACATTCAGTCCCTTGGCAGAGACGTCATTATGGTCGGTGATGGCCTTAACGACGCTGCAGCCCTAGCTGCATCAGGATTGGGTGTAGCACTGGCCTCAGGAACCAATGTTGCAATCGAGGCGGCAGCGGTCGTAATACCGGGCGACCGAGTCGGTGCCGTGCCAGAACTCATTCAGTTGTCTCGCGCTACGCTCAGAACGATCAAGCAGAATCTGTTCTTTGCTTTTCTTTACAATGCATTAGCTATCCCATTAGCTGCGTTTGGGGTACTCGGAACAAGTGGCCCGTTATGGGCAGCTTTTGCAATGGGAGCAAGTGACATCACCGTGGTCGGCAATGCACTCTGGCTTAAGCGGAAACTAGAATCGCGAAATGCTCGTCCGATCCAATTATCTTAGCGTTGGTGTCTTATATAATAGTTTTCCACGGACGCGGATCTCTGTATCGACCAGGTAGGGAGCGATGCCTTGTAGGTCAGGCTCGATGCCCAGTCCAGGCGCATCAGGCACATGCAGCATGCCATTTAGGTCTGGAACGCAATGGTTCTTTGTCATTGCCATCGCCAACGATTTTAGTTCCGTCGGGAATTCACAGATGATGTGAGATTCCAAGCCTGCGAAAGGCTGGAGGGAAGCAGACAGAGCGAGATTCGAGGTGAAAGTATGGTTGACATAAGTGATACCTTTGGCATCAGCGTAATCAGCCACGTCTTTTGCAACGGTGATACCACCAATGCGACCCGCGTCTATCTGAACGTATTTAAGTCCGGCATGGTCGATCATATGTTTGGCCATATGAAAGTTGTGGCAGCCCTCACCACCAGCGAGTCCAATCGGTGCACACTCCTTGGATAGCGCGTGATACTCCGACAAGGCACCGGAGACAAAGGGTTCCTCGAGCCATGTGGCTCGCACTTCTTTCAAAACGCATAGCCGTGCTCGAGCGAAGTCGACATCTGTGTTCCATACTGTACCCGCATCGACCAAAAGGATGCTGTCTTTGCCAAGCCCTTCTCGAGCGGCATGGAGCTGCGACTGGTCGTCGGCAACGGTAGTTAATCCGAATGGGCCCCATCCAAATTTGGCCGCCCGGAATCCTTGTTGAGAGATCGTTTTGGCCTTGAGTAACGTCTCATTAGCTGTATTTCCAAACAAAACAGAGGCGTAAGGCATTTTGCCGAAACATTTCTTATAACCCAGCAATTTCCAAACCGGCTCACCCATTTGGCGCCCAAGCAGATCCCACAGTGCGATGTCGATTCCCGAGAGCGTATGATCTGCTTGAAGCAGGTCCATGCTATTGGCGCGTACTAGGTTGCCGATTTTTCGAATATCATCGACACTGTTAATAGGTTGGCCAAGTACCGATGCTTGAACGGGTTTGCATGCGCTGTGTGAAATCGGACAGACAAGACTAGCGATGGAAACTAGCGGGGCCGCCTCGCATTCTCCCCAACCTACGAATTCGCCTGCCGCGACTCTTACGAGAAGCGCATCTTGGCTTCCATCGCCGATGTCGAGTACCTCGGGCATCGAGAGGTAGTAAAAGTCGACTGAATCAATTTTCATAGGTCCTGACTTCATCGTGATCGGCAAAATGA
>JAYVPE010000282.1:0-6237 GCA_043757575.1 Pirellula sp. | reverse complement strand
TGATCCGAAGCATGCACACGGGTGCAAATGGGCATGAGGTCTCGATACGCTACTTTCACGGTGGAATCCCAGGCGTGTTAGGGCGTCCGACGTTGGGTTCGTGGTTGGTTTATGCACTCGGATCTGAGTCTCAGAATTTGCCAGCCTACATGGTGTTGACTGATCCAGGCGGTTTGCCCGTGGATGGCGTAACGAACTGGTCGAATGGTTTTATGCCTGCGATGTTCCAAGGGACCGTCCTGCGGCCCAAAGAGCCACGCATTCTCAACCTTGAACCACCACCGCACGTGCGAGGCAAGTTCCAGGAGCAAAATCTTGCATTTTTGCAGGACTTGAATCGCCGTCATCTTGAAACGCATCCCGGCGAATTGGAGTTAGAGGCACGGATCGCGAGTTACGAGTTGGCAGCTCGTATGCAGACAGCGGCAGCCGAGGCACTCGACGTCGAAAAGGAAACTGCGGCGACGCATCGAATGTACGGACTCGATGTTCCTGAAACAAAGGAATATGGCACTCGCTGTTTGATTGCTCGCCGACTTGTTGAACGAGGCGTTCGTTTCGTTCAATTGTTTCACAGTGGGCAGCCGTGGGACAACCATAGCGGACTTGTAAACGGCCTAACTTCGATATGCAAAAAAACCGACAAACCCGCAGCAGCCTTGGTCAAGGACCTTAAGCAACGCGGCATGTTGGATTCGACGGTGGTGCACTGGGGCGGTGAGATCGGTCGTCTGCCTGTAACGCAAGAGCACGGTTCGCCCGAGAAAGCGGGCCGAGACCATAACGGTCAGGGCTTTAGCATTTGGTTGGCAGGAGGCGGATTTCAAGGCGGCATGGCCTTTGGAAAGACGGACGAGTTTGGTCATCGGGCAGTGGAGAACATTGTTACACCGAACGACTTCCAGGCGACACTACTACATCAGTTTGGATTGAAAAACGAAGAAACGATGTTCATCCACAGTGGCCAAGAGCAAATTATTACCAATAAACGCCCCGCGCGAGTCGTCAATGAAATCATTGCCTGAGATAAACGGCGATTCAGCATTCAGGCCGAAAGAATTACCAAGGATAACTAACCGCTGAGAACGCAGAGTTCCGCAGAGATTGGTTCAATGACGATCTGACTCTGCGTCCCTCTGCGACCTCTGCGGTTAAATAAAAAGAGATTTCAAATGATCACAGAAATGCATACGATCGCAGCCATTTCGTGACCACCTATGAATAATCCTCGCTAGCGTCCGGTTTAGCCCGACTTAGGATCGACGCCGTGAGCTGTTCGACGATGAGCTGATCGCCGCTGAGCGGGTTAAACAAATCGCAGGCATCGGATATAATGAAACTCGGTCTGGAGTTCCTTATTGCCAAGTTTGTTGGCACCAAAACACTATTTTGGGAATCGCGAATGCTGTCGTCATTGCTAAAAACTTCTCGTTACTTTTTTCTATGCAACCTAGCTTTTGCAACAATTGGTTCGGCAGACGATTGGCCTCAATGGAGAGGCGTTGCGCGGGACGGTAACTGGAACGAAACCGGTATCCGAGATGATCTGCCCGATGGTCAATTGCCCTTGGATTGGTCAGTTGAAATCGGGCCTGGATATACTGGGCCCACGGTTTCTGACGGGCGCGTTTACGTGATGGACCGATTAACAGAGGACCGAAATGCAACCGAGCGTATACTCTGCTTTGATTCCGCCTCCGGCAAATCGCTTTGGACACATGCGTATCCTGCCGATTACCGTATCAGTTATACAGCCGGTCCGCGAGCTAGTGTTACGATACACGGTGGAAAGGCTTTTGCAGTCGGCGCGATGGGGCACTTTCATTGCCTCGACGCGAAAACTGGCAAAGTGATTTGGAAACGTGATCTGCAAACGGAATATGACATCAAGATGCCAATCTGGGGTATCGCGGCATCACCGTTAATCTATGGCGATCTTGTTATTCAACAGGTATCTGGTGCAAATGGAGCTTGCATGGTTGCGTTTTATAGCAACGATGGAAAAGAAGCATGGCGATCTCTTGCGGATCGCGCTGGATACTCCTCGCCGATCGTTATCAAGCAAGCAGGGCAGGATGTATTGGTTTGTTGGACAGGCGACAGTCTTTCAGGAATCGATCCGATGACCGGCAAGGTATTTTGGGGGCACCCGTTTCCTCCAAAGAATATGCCGATCGGAGTTGGGGACCCAATCCGTGACGGCGATAAGTTGTTTGTTTCGTCTTTTTACGATGGTTCACTGATGGTTCGAGTCCCAAAAGACAAATTGATCTGTGAAGTGATCTGGAAAGAGGTCGGGCTAGATGAGCAACATACGCAATCGTTGCACGCCATGATTGGAACATGTTTGATAGAAGATGGATTTGTTTACGGAGCAGATAGCTATGGTGAATTGCGTTGTCTGGATGCCGAAACTGGGAAACGAATCTGGGAAGATTTGACCGCCGTCCCAAAGGCTCGATGGGCTACTATCCACATGGTTCGACAAGCCGATCGGGTTTGGATGTTCAACGAGAGAGGCGAGTTATTGATTGCAAAGCTCTCAAAGGATGGCCTAAACATCATCGACCGTTGTCAGTTGATTGAACCCACGGAAGTGCAGCTTGGAAAACGAGGTGGCGTCTGCTGGTCGCACCCGGCTTATGCAGAAAAAAGTGTTTTCGCTCGAAATGACCGGAAATTGGTCCGGGCCTCGCTTGCAAAATAGCCCACAATTCGCCGCTTGATCGCGTGCCGCTAACCGAAGCGGAACAAATGGTCGCGAAAGTAAAAGTTAACCAAAGTCCGGTTTGGTACCTGATGGCAACTGACGAAGGACATGGATTTCGCAAGAAAAACAACGCGGATTTTCAGTTTTACGCAACCGTTTTGTTCGTCAAACAGTACTTACTGCAACAACAATCGACAAAATGACAAAACAAACGGTTGGCTCCGTGCCGTCCCTCACTTACGATAGCACCCCGTAGAACGCTAACTTTTACCTTCAAAACCTGTTTTTCTTACCCTTAATGTTGAATACTGAATCACGTATATTGGACGAGTTAACCCAAATCGATAGTAACTCCAATGTCCCGAACTTGGGGGAAACACCTTCGGAGTGGATTCCTGAACGGCTCTCTCCGCGCCTCGAGGAGCAGCGGCTTTGGGAAATTGTGAAAGAGCTCGATTTGGCTCCGTTTCAAAAGATCGCTGCTGTTTCAACCAGTAGTAAACTCCAAGTGGCTTGTATTTCTTCTGGCCGAGCGCAAGCAGCAGAATGGTTTGCTCGCTCTACACCAAACTCGCAAGTGACTTGCTGGTATCTCGACCAATTCCAAGCGTTTCGTGCTTCCGAACACATGGCCTTGCCCGATGAAAAATTGCAGCCCGCAAACGAATTGCCAATTAATCTTGAAATAGCTTGCTCGGCAGACCTGCCATTGAAAGAGTACCAACTCGCTTTCCTTCCATTGGTGTCGTCTGGCGAAGCGGAGCTTTCTCGCGATTTCCTTCAACAGATGTTTCATCAACTTGCGTTGGGAGGTCGTTTAATTGTTTCTGTCGACAACCCGGAAGATCGATGGGTCCATGAGCAGATGAAGAGCTTTGAAAAGAGCGTCAAAGTCCGAAAGTTTGATGATGCGGTTGTATATATGATCGACAAGAAGTCGCCACTTAAAAAGCTCAAGGACTTTTCGTGCGAATTAGCTTTTCGTGACTGCGAGGATTTGATTCAACTCATAACCCGTCCTGGCGTGTTTTCACATCGACAGCTTGACAACGGAGCTCGCCAGCTTCTGGATGCCGTAGACGTCTATCCGGGAGCAAGACTCTTGGACATCGGTTGCGGAAGTGGATCGGTCACCCTCGGGATTGCCAAACGCGATAGTAACGTCAAAGTACATGCCGTGGACTCAAACGCCCGATCGCTCTCATGCTTGTCCCGTTCGCTCGAATTAAACGGGATCAAAAACGTTACGATGGAACTCAATCATACTGGCGTTTATGGTCAACCAGATCAGTTCGACATGGCGCTCGCAAACCCTCCTTACTTCGGCGACTTTCGGATCGCAGAAAAGTTCATTGCCGCTGCACATCGTTCGATGAGGTCAGGTGGACGGTTGGTATTGGTGACTAAGCAACCTAATTGGTACAGAGAGAACTTAGAGCGATGGCTAATCGAATGCGATGTATTCGAATCGCGCAGGTATCACATCGTTTCAGGCGTGAAACCGTAGAATTACGAATCACGTAAACTCCGCGTGTTATACGTAGGTCCGTCTTTTCGGCGTCGATCATAACATGGGCCGCAAACCGTGGGCTAGCGCCCAATGCCATCTACTTTGGGACCATTGGAGGGGGATCTTCAGCGACGGTTGGTTTCGATTTCATGAACTTTGTACTTTTAGGGCGGCGGGGATGAGCTTTCCTTGGGTATGTTCGTGGCTCGCTACGATTGGGAAGTTTTCGGTTTCCAGCGCTGATCAGGGCTCTGACATAGAGTTCTTGCCACTCTGCTAGGTTTGCTGGTTCCTTCAACAGCAGGCGATCGCGAAACGATAGCCAGACGCCCTTGAAACTTAGTCGGCGAGGTTTCACGTTTGCAATGCTCGCTGCCTGACGGCGAAATTGCGCTATCAAGTTAAACGCCACGATCGATGTCATCAGCTCTTTCTTGACCATCTCGACGCTTTTCGCACGGATATTCTCAGCATCCATCGTTACCTTCACATCTCGAATATCGAATTCCACATCGTAGCGACGCGAATAAAGCTCGGCTACACTCAGTGCATCGACTTCAAGCGTCGTGACAAGGTACATGAATGTGCCGTTGTCCAGTTCAACTTCGTGGATCGCCACTTCGATCGCCGCATCGACAGGAAGATTGGGATTGCTTTTACGATCTTTCTCTGACGGTTGCCAAAACAACGAATAGCTCTTGTGATACTGGCCTTCGTCAATCAACTTTGCGTTCTTACGCAAAGCTCCGAAGCGAGGTTTGGACAAGCGAAATAAGATGTCGTGATTTGCTTGCGTGCTGTGGTAGGCGACACTGAATATTCCGAAACCCGCGTCAGCCATTACAATCGAATTCTCAGGCAAACGAGTAACAATCCGCCTGGCTTGCTCCGCTTCACTGGTTCGCTCGGGGCCGTACATCGGGTCGATCTGCGGAAGTAGCGCACAACCGCTTTGCATTTCATGAGCGACCATCAACATAGCCACTGGCCAAACGGACTTTCCATGCTGATTAGTGGCCGGCGGGAAAGCTAGCTTCAGTTGCGGCGTGGGCTCCAACGTGATCGTGGTTCCGTCAATAATAAACAATCTTTGTGAACCGAAGACGGGAGGGCTACTTCGTCCGAGATAATCGCAAACTGCTGACGAGAATTCGTGAATCGTCATCAATGGAAGTCGCTTGCGTGCGTTCTGATAACCGGAAGAATTTTCCGAGAGCGTTCCTTCGCGAACGCGTTTGTTATCCGGTAGTAAATCACTATCATGAGTGAGTACATGCGAGACCGTATCTTCCAAAGACATTCCATTTCCTAGTCGCTGTAGGATGAGCATCCAGAGGGTCACACTTTTGGTGTAAACCATCCTGGAATTGGTTCTTAGCTCAGGCGCAAACTGCTTGCTGACTTCGGGAGATTTAATCAAGCGATGTAGCAATTCGGTTGCTGCGGCAAATTGTTCTATGGGATCATCGATGTTGCGACGCACTCTTTGTTTAAGCACCCTAACAGGAGACTTCGATTTTTTTCTATCGGCTATTATCTTCTTGATCTTATCAAGAGACGGTCGCTTACGAGCCTTCGCGCGGTTAATTGACTTGAGCATTATCCATCCTTGTCAGCTTGGCAGTTTCGTGGGAAACTATCTCTGCGGCGCAAATGCTGTGCCAAAATAGACACTTCGGCAAAAAGAAATCAAAGTAGATGGCATTGGGCGCTAGCCCACGGTTTTCGGCCCATGTATGATCGACGCGAATTTTTAGCCGTTCTGCATGGGGATGTTTCATGGTTTGAATTGCCTCGGGAGCCAAGCGGTTTAACCTAAGAAAGAAATGAAGAAAGCCAAATTCATGACATTGATTCCAGCGCCAGCCTACTGTGACTTCTTAGGGATTCCCTGTCCTTCCGTTGCGGGATATGTATCCCAACGCAACGTCAAGCCAATACAGTTGTTTACTTTGGCCATTTTGGTTCATAGCAGACCGATGGCGATAACTGAAGTAGCAGATTACCTCCAATCTTT
>JAYVPE010000281.1:0-6240 GCA_043757575.1 Pirellula sp. | reverse complement strand
CGATAAAAATTGCCTTGGGCGGTTCCTTCAAATCGGTAAGTGCCCAAATGCGTAGGCTGGCTTGATCAGGGATCCACATTGGATTGAGACCGCCTGTAATGGTTTGTTCAAACTTGTGCCCAAACTCTTGCCGCAACGCGCGACGACCCATGGGTGCACCGACAGTGCTGGACCAGCGCGCATCGTTGCGAGAAGTATTCCTAACTACAGCCCCGATCGGAAACTCGTCGTCCATCCATATGGAGGTCACAGGTCCAGCTCGCTGAATAGTCGCTTGAGTTTCGTATGCGATTTGCTCTTTGTCGGATGCAACCTGATGAAGCTTTGCCAGCGATTGCGCTTCGCGATCTTTCGCTTGTTCAAGCTCCTTTTTTTGCTCTTCGCTTGGCAACGGCAGAAAAGGTCGGGTCGATTCGACATTTCCATCCATGGCAGGGTCCGCTGCGTTGTAAAAGAATGCATACAAGGAGTAAAACTCGCGAGTGCTGATCGGATCGTATTTATGATCGTGGCAGACGGCACAGCCTCCCGTCAAACCGAGCCAAGTTTGAATCGTCGTGCTAGTCCGATCGACTGCATAACGGAATAGAAACTCGTCATCGATAGCTCCCCCCTCGCCGGTCGTGACATTGCATCGGTTGTAGCCCGTTGCGACCTGTTGCGAGAGCGATGGATTAGGCAACAAGTCCCCCGCTAACTGCTCGATCGTGAACTGCGAGAATGGCATGTTGCTATTGAACGCATCGACCACCCAATCCCGATAGGCCCATGCTTGTCGCTCATTGTCTAAGTGCATGCCGTGGGTATCGCCATAGCGAGCGACGTCGAGCCAATGCTTGGCCATCTCCTCGCCATAGTGCGGTGAAACAAGATACTTGTCCACCAGTCGGCTATAGTTGGAGTCGGTCGGACTAGACACGTAGTCGTCTACGTCGGACAAATTGGGCGGCAGTCCGGTTAAAGTAAAGGAAAGTCTTCGAACCTGAGTGATTGGATCCGCTGGTCCTTGAGCGACGAGTCCGATGCGCTCGCGTTCTCGCTTTAGAAATGAATCGATTGAGAATGTTTCTACTTGAGACGAAGCGATTGGCTCAAACGACCAATGCTTTTCGTACTTGGCGCCCTGCTCGATCCATTTAGAAATCGTCTGCTTTTCAGAGTCCGTAAGTTGGCGATTGGAAGATGGAGGCGGCATCACCGACTCGGGATCGGTCGATTGGATTCTCGACCAAATGAGACTATCGTCGAGTTTGCCCGGAACAATTGCGTGCTCCCCCGAGTCTCGTGGCGCAAAGGCTCCTTCAGAAATATCCAGACGTAGATCCGCCTCTCTGGTCTTGGCGTCAAAGCCATGACAGCGATAGCATGTGCTGGAAAGTATGGGGCGAATATCTTGATTGAATCGAATCGAGTCCGAGGAAGTTTCCTCCGCGGAGCCGGATTGGATGTGCAAAAAATAAATCAGTGAGGAAAGGGTGAGTAGTCGCCAGTATGAAAAATTTCGAAGCATGACCGTGCAAAACTCCAGAGTGCGGACGTCCAACAACAGCTTTTACTATATCTGAGTGGTATCTACAGAGTATAGTTAAGTTCTGATGGAAACAAAACCGTGCAGGAGCTGACTGGAAAACTTCATTTTGTCACTCCTGGATGACTTATTTCTTTGCCGAGACGCAATACAAGTTCTTGTTGGATCGGATAAATATCTCGCCACTGCTGATTGCGGGAGTCGCGCTGAACTCTTCGGATTCGGAAGTTAGGCGATTGACCGCGAGCTGATTGAACTCTTTTCCGGCACTTAGAACATATGTATCACCGTTCCTCGCTGTAAAATACAACTTGCCATCAGCAATTACCGGCGAACCGTAGTCGGTTCCACTGAATCCGCCGCCGCCACGACCCCCTCGACCACCACCAGGTTGACCACCCCCTGGTTGACCGCCCCCTGGTTGACCGCCACCACCACCGCCGAATCCTCTTGGTTCAGGTGCAACTTCACCGCTGAACAACTTCATGCGACCTTCGAAAATTTTGTCTTGAGTTTTAGCGTCTATGCAAGTTAGCTTCTTGCTCGACACGTAGTAGAGTCGCCCCTCATAGACAATCGGTGACGCGAAACTGGAGCTGTCTCGCCCTTTCCATACGGTTTTCGATTCGGTGGCATCGTCTTTGCCCCCGCCTTGACAGCGACCGAACCGCCTCCTCGTCCTTCGACCGCGTAGACCACTTCGCCATCCACGACAACGCTAGAGCTAAACTGAGAGCCGAATTGATCGCCGCCGCCGTCGAGATAAAAGCAGAACCAACCAAACTTGCCGCTCTTTGGATCGAGGCCCCAAATTTCGCCAGGTGCACCGATCACCAACTCTGTTGAGCTACCCACCTTGGCAATAGCTGGCGTTCCCCATACGTTTCCTAACTTTTCGGAATCCAGCCGCCAAAGTTCTTCGCCGGTGTTCTTGTTGAGTCCAATCAAAGCGCGGCCCTCCGCGCCTGCAGGAACGATCAACACGTCCTCGTGCACGATGGGACTCGATGACGAACCCCATCGACGGCCGTCGGAACCTTTGCCAACGCTCTTCTCCCACAAGAGATTGCCTGCCAAATCGAAGGCCATTACACCACCCTTTCCGAAAAAAACGTAGACGTTTTTTCCGTCCGAGGTTGGCGTATGGGAAGCGTATCCATGCTGCGGAACTCCCATTCCGCTATAAGGATCTTCCGGAACCGGCGAAGGCAAAGATTTCTGCCAAAGCGTCTTGCCATTGTTACGATCGATGCAAACCAAGTGGCGGACCAAGTCTTTAATATCGCCCGGTTCATCCGGATTAACACCATAACCCGAGTAGCAAGTCACAAACACTCGGCTTCCGACCACGATCGGACACGAAACGCCTGCTCCAGGCAACGGAACTCTCCACTTGAGGTTCTCCGTTTCGCTCCATGTAGTTGGCGTCGACTCATTGTCATCTGCGACGCCCGAGCCATTCGGCCCCCGAAATCTAGTCCAATCTGCGAAAGCGGAGTTGTCGAATCCGATCTGGGTGGCCCAGCAAATCACCCCAAGCGCCGCTAAACGCGTCCATCGTGAACGAACCATTAGATTTACCTATCCTTAACTTCAGTATGAATACTCGAAATCGTACCACATCATCAGCAAACTGTAGTTTTACTGCGTTCAACAATGGTCAATGAAATCCAGGTTTGCCCGACTGATAACCCCGTGGATAGACTTTGGTTCCGTTGCAAACCAAATTTCATCGCCTTATTGACCGTTTTGTCGAGTCGCCATTTCTTCACGTAATGCACGCAGCCCGCGTTTGAGTAAGCCCGCGACCGCCATTTCTGACTTTTCGATTCGCTCGGAAATCTCCTTAAGTGACATCCCTTCTAAATACCGCAGGCGGATCGCTTCGCGTTGCGTTTCGGGTATGTGCGCCAGGCAGGTCGCTAATACCACCGATGCTTCGTCTCGCATCATGCGTTGACTCGGGGATGAGGATTCGGAAGGAACCATATCCTGCATGCCCAAAGAATTGCCGCCCGACTCCGAGCTAACTCGCAGAATGACCTCCTTGCGTGCGGAACGTTTCTGCGCCGTTAAGTGCTGTTGGTGCGCCGTGGAGACATTGTTGCGAAGTATATTGCGAAGCCATGCCAGTAGTGACTCAACCGACTCGCCTCGAAAATCGTCAAAGTCGCGTGCCGCTTCAAGAAACGTTATTTGAACCACATCGGCGTAGTCGAGACGACTCTGCAATCGCTCATCGAGATGACGTTGAGCGATAACGTTTAGGTAGGGGCGAAACCGATTCAGCAGTTCTCCTTTGGCGGACTCGTCCCCCTGTTTGGCTAAAGCGAGAATTTCTTGAGAATCAAACAGCATTGTTAGGAGTCCGGATCGACCTCGCCGATATGCATCCATTTCTTGAGCAACGGCGATAACGCCAAACAAACGACGCCAGCTCCACATGCAAGGATCGCTACCATTTTGTAAACGTCGCCATAGATGTGCACTGTTGCCGATGGGATTGGCACTATGTTACCACCACCTTCGTTTACCGAAGCATACTGTGCAATGATCCCCGCAAGGAATTGTGAAAATGCTGTCGCCAAGAACCAGGAGCCCATGACCGTACTAACCAATCTAGCTGGCGTCAGTTTCGTCACCATAGATAATCCAACCGGTGATAGACATAGCTCACCTGTGGTCAACAAAAGATACATCAATAGCAGCCAATAGGATGCGACCATTCCATCGGAATCCGCGGTTTGGGCTCCAAAGTAAAGCATTGCGAATCCCAACCCTACTTGGATAAGGCTCAACGCGAATTTGACCGGTGTGCTAGGTTCTAACCCTCGAGCGCCTAAGTATCCCCACAAACCTGTCAGGACCAAGCCGAAGATCATGATGTAGATGCTGTTGACTGCTTGGAAAACAGAAGCAGGTATTTCAGCTCCACCTAAACCGATTTTGCCGACATTTTCATCCGTGTATTTCCATTCGATTTTTTTGTCTTCACGCGTAGCGCTATCCTGCTTAGCAAACTCTCGCAAATAGGTCATGGCAGTCATGGTCATCCTGGGTTCCTTCTGAAGTTCGGCAATGGTCGCCGCAAGCTTTTCTTCAGGCATACGTTTCCCTTCTTCTTTGGCCCCCTCCACTTGACGCATGGCCTTTTCGATTTGAGAGCTCAACTTGTTGGAACCATTTTCGTGACCAAGAAACTCTTGACTGAAATACTCCATGCCCTCTAGTTCTTTATCCGTCGACAATCGAAGCTCAACGCTTTGGCCAACGTCCGACTGAGCGACGAGTTTTGTCTCAGCAACACGATCTATGTTTCGGTCCGTAAAGTTATTAACAGAGCTGCCCGACTGTTCAAAAAACGCCCAAAACCAGATGGAAAAAAAGGTCAGAATGAAGACCACAAACATGCGTTCTCGTGCAATCTTATTCATTCGTATCGCTTCGCGAATCAAATAAATCGTAGCGACGATTCCTGCTAAAGATAAAACCAGTCCAGCCGGACGACTGGCCTCTTCGACAAACTGGGCCAGCCCTTTTATTAATTTGTTTGGGCTCTCCTGCATCGGTTTGATTACGGACTCAGGGATCAATGTCAACTGCTCGTTAAAGCCTGGAACAATTGAAAACCCGGAAACGAGTAGCACGAAAACGGGAACGGCAATGACAACACCGACCAAAACCTTGATCAAATTCGCTCTCCATAAATCAGGGTGGGGCGCTCTGCCGATTTCTTTGGGAAGCCCACCCCGCGCAAGGGCGGTAATGGCGACGATTGCAGAAATAATTAGTGCAAACACGACAAAATAAGTCGAGATCAGCGAAAACGTATCGCCAGCGTTGAATCGAATCATCGCCACGAGACTGCTGGTCGCAGCAAGAGCGATAAGGATTTGCGTTAGTAAGTTGGGCGCCACAAAAACAGCAAGACCAACCAACATCCCGATTGTCGCAAGTCCGAAACCTAAATGCCACCCATACGTTTCACCAATGTATCCGCAGAGGAGGGGCGAAAGCGCGCCACCTAGGTTGACCCCAATATAAAAAATAGTGAAGCCGCTGTCCCGCTTCGTGTTCTGCTCCGAGTAAAGCTCCCCCACCATGGATGAGATGTTGGGCTTGAAAAAACCGTTTCCGGTAATCAGAAATCCAAGCGCACAAAAGAACCAAAGTTCCGTTTGAATCATCATGAGCAAGTGGCCCACCGCCATGAGCAGCCCACCAATCACGACCGCCGTTCGTTTGCCGAGCATTCGATCCGCGATCATGCCTCCAAAAAACGGCGTCATGTAGACAAGTGCAGTGTAAGCTCCATAAACCGCGTTCGCGTCTTTATCACCATAGCCCAAAAACCCCTTGAGCATGTAGAGCAGCAGCAGGGCGCGCATTCCGTAGTAAGAAAACCGCTCCCACATCTCGGCAAAAAACAACGTGTAAAGACCAGTTGGATGCCCGAAGAGCGTCGGGAGAGTTTCTGGATTTAGCTTCGAAACTTGCGAATTACCTACGTGCACTATTCTCTCCATCCAAATGCGAAATCGATGATTCAAATTTGGATTCCAACATACGCTGTTAGCTTACCCCCGGCAAGTACCAAGCGCTCCGGTGCGCCATCATCCCGATATGCGGATAATAGGACTCCGACGCCGGTGCGGAGAGCAACAAAAGCATCGTTCCGTGCCCCGCAGCCTCATGTGTTCGTTGGATCAAAA
>JAYVPE010000280.1:0-6255 GCA_043757575.1 Pirellula sp. | reverse complement strand
TTATCGCAGATATCAAATGCGGTAAACGAAGCGCTGCATTCGTTTGGTTCCACGAAGTAGTCGAATGGGTCAGAGCCAACGTGTGGTTCTAAGATGATAAAACCAAAAGTGCATCATCAAGATGCTAAATTTGAATCAAACACAGAATTACGATTAGCTAAGAGAACAACCGCATGTCTCAAAAAAAACTAATGATTGGCTTACCCGTCGCACTACTTTTGGGTATCAGCGCTATCGCAATTGGGGTCGTACCCGGAGTTCGAAATTGGATCGACCAGACAGTGCCATGGTTAGGAATCAATGGGCCAAAGTCAACTACGCTGACAGGGGTGCCTAACGAACGAACAAACCGAGATGCCGACCGGGCTTCACCGCCTGGACCGGTCGGGTCGGTGGAGAACGATTTTCCAGAATTGGAGAATGCCAAGCCACACTTCGAGGTTCAATTTGCACAAGCCACCTTGCCGCTTGCTCCTGCAAGTCAAGTGCAAGGATTCAGAGAAGACTCGGCTCTGAACCAGACTATACGGTTAGCTCAATCGCCCGCATTCAATACCATTCCCGCCTCAGGTTTGAATGTTCCAAGCTCTGCCAATGGCACGATTGTAGTCAAGGAAGCATCGGTTTTTTTCCCAGATGATAGCACCGTCGCAGCGCAGGCTGACGGCATCATTATGAAACTATTCGTGGACGACGGGACCATGATAGAAGCGGGAATGCCGATGATCGAGATCGATCCTCGACTGGCAGAATCCGAGGTTGAAGTTTCAAAACGAGAACTGAGTGCTGCCGAATTAAAAGCCAGCGACGACAGCAATGTCAAGTACTCCAAGGCTGCGAAAAAAGTCGCAGAAAAAGAAGTGGAGATGTCGAAGGAGTTGGCTTCGAGAGGTGCGGAGGGTACTATGGACGGCGAAAAGAAAAGGCTGGAACTTGAAAAGGCGGGATTTCAAGTAGGTGTTTCGGAAATTGAAAAGCTTCGAGATGCGGCTGACGTGGGGGTAAAGACAGCCAAGCTGACGGCGTCGAAAGTCCAAGTCGAACTTCGAAAAATGCCTGCTCAACGAACAGGAATGGTTAGTGAAATCGCCAAACGTCAATTCGATTGGGTGCGTGCTGGTGAACCCATCTTGAGATTGACTTCGATGGAAAAAATTCGCATCAAGGGAGTCGCGGAAGTATTCGATTCTCCGCAGTTTTTACTTAATGCTCCAGCCAGCGTCACGATCTACTATGCGGCCGGAAAGAGCTTACCGGAACCCGTCCGCGGAATTGTGACTTATGTATCTCCACGTTCTTTCGGACAGAACCGGTACCAAATTTATGTTGATTTACCAAATCAAGTGACCGCAGACGGACAATATCTATTCCGGGAAGGAATGGTAGCGACCGTTGAGATCACACCACGCAGCCGCTAGTTGCTGCTCACTGACTGAGCCGGAAGGCAGATAGCCTAATGGCACTCACTTTGAGCCGCAACGCGCTAGCGTGCGGGCTGAAAGGCCAGTAATCACTTGCGAATCCGGCCCTCATGCTAGCGCATTGAGGCTCAGAATTTACAAAATGAGTGCCTTTGGGCGCTTAGCCTCCGGTTGAGACGAAAGCGACAACTGTGGTCTTTCGCCCTACGGCTTATGAATAAATTTCCGAAACAAACTTTCACGAAAAAGAAAAGCGTAACTCAATGACAACGATGGCGGATTCACTCGTCAACAGCGCGATGCGCCCACTCCGGCTGCGTCGTCGACCTGACTTGGAATCACGTCGGCATCGTTACGATGGACGCGCTTACTGGGTGGTCAAGGAACCAGTCGGCCTAAACTACTTCCGTTTCCACGAGGAAGAGTTTGCCATTCTCAATATGCTCAATGGCCAAACGTCGCTCCAACAGATTCGCGAATCCTTTCAAGCCGAATTTGCTCCCCAACGTATTTCATTACAAGATCTGCAGCAGTTCGTCGGGATGCTCCACCGTAGCGGTTTGGTAATCTCGCATGCCGGTGGCCAAGGTCGTCAGTTGCGTCGACGCGGAGATCAAAAGCGAAAGAAAGAGCTGCTCGGTAAATTCGTCAACATATTCGCCATACGTTTTCGAGGAATCGATCCGGAGCGAATACTCAATCGATTGTTACCTTGGTTTGGATGGCTGTTCACCACGTGGTGTATCCTGCTGGTCAGCGTGATCGGCCTAATGGCAATTACCCTGGTACTAGTCAACTATCAAGAATTCAAAGGCAAGCTACCGACGTTCCAACAGTTCTTTGCCGCTAACAATTGGATCTGGCTTGGATGCACGATGGCTGCGGTAAAAATTCTTCACGAATTTGGGCACGGCCTGAGTTGTAAAAAATTCGGTGGCGAGTGTCATGAGATGGGATTCATGATGCTCGTTTTCACGCCATGTTTGTACTGCAATGTTTCCGATTCCTGGATGCTGCCCAATAAATGGCAGCGCGTGTTTATCGGTGCGGCGGGCATGTATGTCGAACTGATCCTGGCTTCGTTCGCTACATTCCTGTGGTGGTTTAGTGAGGACGGGATGTTTCGATTCTTGTGCTTGAGCGTAATGTTCATTTGTTCGGTGAGCACTGTGGTGTTCAATGGAAATCCATTGCTGCGTTTCGATGGATATTACATTACGATGGACCTTTTGGAGATTCCGAACCTCCGACAGAAGTCCAGCGAGATCCTCAAGCGGTGGTTTCAAAAGAACTGCTTAGGACTAGAACTGCAAGACAACCCCTTCCTTCCGACTCGCAACAGTGCGTTGTTTGGAATCTACACTATTGCCTCCTTTATCTATCGATGGATCGTAGCCTTCGGAATCATTATGTTTCTCAATCAAGTGCTCAAGCCATACGGTTTACAATCTCTCGGTCGAGCCTTTGCGGTGGCCGGCGTGGCTGGAATGATCGTGCCAGGGGTATCCGCGATTTATAAGTTTTTCAAGACGCCAGGAAGAGCTGCCAAGATCAAACGCGGCAATCTTCTTTCCAGTCTTGGAATCGCAGTCGCTGTTTTGGCGTTCATTTGCTTTTTTCCTTTACCGTTCCACGTCTATTGCCCAACCGAGGTCCAGCCGCATGAAGCGGTCGAAGTTCGAACGCTCGTCGCAGGCAAAGTACTAGGTTGGAACACAAAACCAGGACAGAAGATCTCGACTCAACAGCCCATCTGCAAACTTGAGAATGGTGATTTGGCTATCAAGATTCAGGAGGCTCGAAGCGATGTCAGGTCGACTGATTCGCTCATAGAGCAAGCTTCTTATTATTCCAATTCAGATCCCCGTCTGGTTCGAGAGTTAGTAGCCCTGAGGAGTGAACTGAAAAAGAAGCAAGACGTGCTCAGAACACTGGTAGAAAAGCAAGATAATCTTATCGTTCGCAGCCCGATTGAGGGCGTTGTGTTCCAGCCTCCCGACAAAGAAGAAAGCAAAGCGGCCAAGGCACAAGAACAGTTGCCTGGCTGGTACGGCAATCCCTTTGATCCCTCGAACTCAGCAGCCTTTTTAACCGAAGGAGAGTTGGTTTGCTTAATAGCTCCTACAGCAAAAATGGAGTCGGTGATCGTGGTGGATCAGCACGAACGCGAATTACTCCAAGTCGGGGACGAAGTTGAAATCATGTTTGATGCCGCCGCGCTTGAATCTGTGAAGGGAAAGATAATCAGTTTTTCCGAAGCCGAAATGAAGGAGAGTTCTGCAAATTTATCAATTACATCGGGCGGAACGCTCGATACCAAAACAGATGAGTTAGGCAGGACTCGCCCAATCAGCACGTCTTACCAAGCGCGAGTCGAGTTTGACAACTTAACGGTGCCGTTGCGGCCTGGCTATCGCGGAAACGCCAAAGTCCACCTAGCCTGGAAATCGCTCGGCTCTCGCTTTTATCGTTACGTTCTCAAGACGTTTAACTTTGAATTTTAACCAAACCCTGCACAGCCCATAGTTACGTGGTACAGTAATCCGTGTCCAGAGAGGCCTGAGCCTTCTCAACCTTTGTTTTTAGGAGAGAACTTAGTTATGTCAACAGATCTACAAACACCAGAAGTTTCCGAGGCTCCGCGTCAGCAACCTCAAAACGTCCAGGTCCAAGTGCGAGACGAAGATGCAATTGCTTGTTACGCCAACTTCTGCCGCGTTACCGGCTCGCCTGAAGAGCTAATCGTGGATTTCGGCCTCAACCCACAGCCAGTTGGGATTCCCAAGGACCCGATCCATGTCAAGCAACGGATCATCATGAATTTCTTCACCGCTAAGAGATTGCTTGGCGCATTGCAAATGTCGATTCAACGCCACGAAGCAGTCTTCGGCGTTCTCGAAACAGACATCCAAAAACGATTGCGAATTCAACAGTAATCTGTTGCAGCAATGTGGCAATGAACTGAAATAGGAGACAGCTCGCAGCAATGCGAGCTGTCTTCGTTTCTAGTGGGGCAGCGGCTCCGCCCGCTGACATCGTTCGCTCCCTGCGAACGTCCTCGCTCCGCCCGCTGACGTCCTCGCTCCCTGCGAACGTCCTCGCTCCGCCCGCTGACGTCTTCGCTCCCTGCGAACGGAGTCGCAGGGCCACAGGAGCCTTAAAAGAAAAAACCTCGGCCGAATGTTTAATTCAACCGAGGTTTTTGTAAAGGTTTTGATAACAATCGAAGACGTTTGCTAGGTTTTTAAGGGCCGACCATGGCATTTCGCTTCATAATTAGTCGAGAAACCCGACTAGTTCTTGTGATCGGCTTGGTTGTTGAAGTTTGCGGACCGCTTTGGCTTCAATTTGACGAATGCGTTCACGCGTCACTTTGAAAATGTGGCCCACTTCCTCCAGTGTATAACTGTAACCGTCCCCGAGCCCGTACCGGAGCTTGATGATCTCGCGCTCGCGGTAGCTCAGTGTTTTCAGGACTGAGTTGATGCGAGTACGAAGCATCTCTTGTCCGGCCCCGATGGCGGGGCTCTCGGCCGTACCGTCAGGCAGCAAGTCGCCGAATTGGCTATCCTCGCTGTTGCCGACTGGACGATCGAGTGAGATCGGATACCGGCTCATAGCCAATACACGCCTAGCTTCTTCAATTGTTGTTTCCGCACGACGAGCGGTTTCCTCGAGGGTCGGCTCGCGTCCCAACTCTTGCAGCAATTGCCGCGAAACATTTCTAACTCGGGACATGGTTTCCACCATGTGCACCGGGATACGGATGGTTCGGCTTTGGTCAGCAACAGCTCGGGTAATTGCCTGACGAATCCACCAAGTGGCATACGTACAGAACTTAAAACCGCGACGATACTCGAATTTATCGACAGCTCGCATCAGACCCGCGTTTCCTTCCTGGATCAAATCCAGGAAGCTCAAACCGCGATTCCGATACTTCTTGGCGATCGAAACCACTAAACGAAGATTGCCTTCGCTCAACTGCTTCTTGGCGCGTTGATACTCGGTGAAGACTCTTTTGACCATCTTTACACGCTTACGTAAAGAGGTTGGCGTTTCTTGGGTAGCGACCAGAATTTGACGAAACTCGCGACGCAACTGAGCCACTTGTGAGGGAGCTACTTGGTGCGATTTGAGCGTTGCCAAATCGTGCATGATCTCATCGACGCGGTCGCTCAATCGCTCGAGCACTCCGATCATCGTTTCGATCCGCTGGGTACGCAGGCCCAATTCCTCGATCATTCGAACCGACTTGCGACGGCGACGGGCGAGGGACTGCCAGGCTTCTTTTCGCTTTTTAACTGGGAGCGATTTGCTCAGGGCATTGCGGTAATCGCGACGATTCCGCTTGAGCAACACGTCCAGTGTCTTGAGGTTGTGTGGCAATCGTCCGAGGATTTGATCCTTTTCCAGGCGATCGGTAACCGAAACCTGGACCGTACGATCGAATGGCAATTCGCCGGTATAAACACGCTTGAGAATCTTGTAGGCAAACTGCACCACGTAGTCGCATTCAAGCAACTTAGTGCGGAATCGACGTCGAGTGACTTCGATTTTTTTGGCCAGCCGAATTTCTTCTTGACGGGTCAGCAATGGGATTTCGCCCATCTGAGTCAAATACATTCGAACCGGGTCATCCGACCAAGTTTCGACCTCCTCCATCCCAGAAAGCAAATCATCTTCGCTCTCCAGTTGGACTTGGTCCTCAGAAACGACTACATCAACGACAGCGACATCGCCCTGGTCATCACCTTCCTCCTCAAGCGACAGTTTGCGAAGGCCATCCAAGTCGTCAGCGCTGCGAGGCAAATCATCATCGAAATCCAACAGGCCG
>JAYVPE010000279.1:0-6264 GCA_043757575.1 Pirellula sp. | reverse complement strand
TATTCCTAAGAATCGGCCACGACTTCCTGTTCGACTTCTTCGGCTTCGGGTTTACCTTCTGGACCGGCATAGCCACCGCATGCGATGATCGCATCTCGGATGGCATTCGCAACGTCTTTGTTCTCCATCAGATAGTTGCGTGCCTTTTCCTTTCCCTGGCCGATGTAGGTATCGCCGTACTTGAACCAAGCTCCCCCTAACGAAGCTCCCCAAGCGAACCAGAATTTGGGAAATTTTTTTTCGGTCAAACTTGGCGGTAAATCGCAGGAAACGCTGCCATTTCGTTGGATGGATGGATGGATGAAAATTCCCAAACATATTGGTTGACAACAACAGAATAGCGGTATGATTGCCGTCGACGAAAAGGTGTGTTGTGGATTTAGTCGGAAACTGTATCGATCATTCCATCACAATCAATCTGATGAATTTAGGGCGTGTTATGAAAGCTCTTATTTCTCTTGCAACTTGCGCAGCTTTGATCGTCAGTGGTTTAGCATGGAATCACTATCTTCGGGTTCCGTCGAATTCGGGGGAACCAATTGATGTCTCATCGGTGGTCCAATTAGGCCAATTCGTTTTTGAACCCAATGTCGGATTTGAATTGCCTATACGAAACCAGAGCAAGGAGGAGATTCAGGTTCTCACGGGCAGTGATTGCAGTTGTATCCAAATCACGGATGGCATCTTGAAACTAAGGGTTGATGAACATGCAAGCGTGCGAGGCGAAGTCAATCTAAATAGGTTCCGCGAGGACACAAAACTTCGATGGCGTTTTTCGCAGGACATTTTTTTGGAGGTACGCCCCTTCGGAACCAAAAAAACGGTTTCGATCGAGGGAGAAGTCGTCGAACCAATAAGACTCGATGGACAGGATTTGACGATGGTAATTGACTCCGAGGATCCCGCCACGTTTGAACGTAACTTCAATGGGGTCTTTGGTGACGAGTTCGAAATCGATGGGGCAAGCACAAGCACTCCTGGTTTGCAGGTAGCCTTAAAGGCCAGCAGCGCATCGAACGAGAATGGAATCGGACGAGCGGTGGATCTTGGTTTGACGGTCATAGATTCTGTTCCATTGCAGCTAAACGCATCAAATGGAGTTGTAATGCTTCTTAAATCCCACGGAAAAGAGTTTACGCAGAAGATACCCGTCAAGATCGTTGTTCTAAAACAACTCCGCGTCGATTCAAGTCACGTCGCATTGGGGGTTGTCTCACCGGGCAAGCAGCAGATACTCGTTCCGTATCGACTTGCAAAAGGATCAGAAGTTAGTTTGAAAGTTGATCAAGTCAAGTTTGGATCAGAAAGCATTTCTGTCCAAGACGTCGACGGTAGTGTTTTGGTTGAATTCGAGGTTTCGGAATGTCCGCCGCAAAACAGGAATCTTCGAATCCCATTCTCATTTAGGCAATCAAGTCATTCCGACCCAATTAATGATGAAGTTGTAATTCCAGTTTCCTACTCTTGTATTTAGGGCATAAAAATGAAAAAGGTTTCGTTCGCCGTGTTTTGCGTAATCGCTTTGATTTCCAGGGACCAGCAATTAAGTGGACAGTTGCCTTGCGGCCCAAGATGCGTCAACGTCGACTCCGTAACAAGGAGAGTTTTGACGGGAACTCCAAGCGACTCAATTGACTTCTGTGACAGACACAAGCAATCTGCCGGGTGGGTGTTGCGAACTACACATGAAAGTGCAGGGGCTTGGAGGAGTCTGCCAAATACGCACATCGTAGAGGTCTTGGCTAGCGATGCTTGCGCACCTCTGTGCTCGCCTGATTCTGAGGCGAACGAAATGAATGTTTTTCCCCCTGTCGTTCTCTACACGGTAAATTTGCAGAATACCGAATGTTATGCGTTTGCAGGTTCATGAGTTAAATGTTAGGACTTTTTGATTGAAGCCGTTGCGTGGCCGTCAATCATAAATCGACCAGCCTGCCAGTTCTTGCATTCGACAAAAGGGTTTGATCGAGACGGAAATTGCAAGAAAGCCCTCAAACCACCAGAACACCACGTCTACTATGTCAGATGGCAATTTACCTGGCCCGGAGTATGATCGAAGCCCGCTGTGTGCCTGATTGCCAGGTCTTGAATTGGATGAGATGAGTTAACCATGGTAATGAATTCTACAATTGGCTCGCATGCAAAGCACTTCGTGGTCTTGGTGTTGTTGTTTTGCTTTAACTTGGATAGCGTTAATGCGCAGTCTTCAACACGAGCAGGTGTTCTGCAAGCTTTTCGAAATCAATGGAGCTTACTGGGAGACTGCGTCGAGATTAGGATGAAATGTAAAAAAAATTTCGATAGCATTGACATGAGTATTTATGGAGTCAAGACGCCGCCCATTTCATCCGAGTACTTTGATTCGTCATGCATTTTCTGCCGTGGGAATTTTCGAAAAGCGGATGCGAAGGTAAATGTAAGTTCTGGTGCCTTCCGGTGGAACGAATCTGCTCAACTGCAAGGAGATCTGGAGATTCTCACGTACGACCCAGTTGATGTTCCTGTACAGTTGGATTTACATTGTGATATTGATTCGCCATGGGAATGGGGAGAAGTTCCTTTTGTACAAATGTATTTTCCAGGGCTACGACCTGAGCTGATGGAATTACTTCAGAAAGCCACTGAGGAAGACGGAGTGATTGACTCACAACCTGTCACAGTTGCTAAATCAATCCAAGGAAAAACGACATGGAAGTATTTTTTGTCGAATGATGTTGTGCGTCTTCTGAGAGTCACCGCTAGCTCGACTCAAAGTTCGATGCAATGTGATTTTTTCTACAAGCCAAATGCTACGTCGTGGTTGGATTTGAGTAGTTGGAAAACAGCGACCTATGTTCAAAATCAGATGATTTGGTCAGCAAAGCATGAAATAAGTGCGATCATGAGGCATCCCAGCCTTCCGGATGAAACGTTCCGCGTTGCTCGCCCGGACAATGTCCATGTTATTGATCATGCGGAAATAAAGCGACTTAGAAAGCTAGGTGAAAAGCGAGGCTTGGTGCCAGTCGTCGCGCCCGTTGAACCGGAAAACAGTTGGTTTTGGGCTCATCGCAATTGGCTGCTCTTGGGCTTGGCTGTGTGTGGTGGGGGCTCGATGATTTTTTTCTTCTGGAGGACGACGAAGCAAAATCGAAGCGTTCGCGGTGGATTTACGCTTGTGGAATTGATCGTAGTGATTGGCATCATTGGGATAATGCTTTCTCTACTTTTGCCTGCCGTACAAATGGTGCGTGAAAGTGGTAGGCGGACAATATGCATCAATAATCTTCGACAAATCGCGTTGGCAGCGATTGCATTCGAAACAGGGCATAAATTTTTGCCATCCAACGGGTGGGGGTATCGATGGGTTGGCGATCCCTCGCGTAGCTTCGGTCGTCGACAGCCAGGTGGTTGGGTTTATCACGTCGCACCTTTTCTTGAATCTCAGGCGACTATGAATACTGGTTTGGATCATTCATCCATAATACCGGCGATGAAATGCCCCTCACGACCATCAACAATACTTGGACCCGCAAATCCAGTATCAACGCCACAAAATGGTGGCTTCGTAAAGCTCGTGCCAAGAGGGGATTATGCCATTTGCGAGGGAGATTTCATTAGTGATACACGTAGCGGACCAGCCTCCCTGGCCGAAGGCGATTCAACTGGGTATCAGTGGACCGACATGAAAAACGTCTCCGGTGTATCGTTTCAGCGCAGCCAAGTTAGGAGTTCCGAAATCACTGACGGACTATCGTTTACGTACCTCGTTGGTGAAAAAAACGTTTGTAAAAAGTTCTATCAGGAGTTGGGTGACCTCGGATACGATGCAAGCTACTTTTCTGGCGTGGACCTGGATATCAATCGATGGAGCCATTTTCCTCCTGCTCCAGATGGAAACGTTCCCGGCGTAAGGCAGTTTGGCTCGGCCCATCCTGGTGTTTGGGCGGTAAGTTTCTGTGACGGTTCGTCCAGGTTTTTGACGTTCAAACTGGATAGTCATATACACAGGATTTCAGGCAACCGAAGCGATGGCGAGACGGTAGATTCTCGTTAGACATTGTCTGCACTAGTACACAGTCACTTTCGACGTGGCTGCATGAATTCGACGAAGATGCAACCGGCAACAGTACTTCTTTTTTCACCTCTTAGAACGACGTTTTCAGCAGGCGTATAGCGTCCTGTGTCAGCGCTAACGAGCCTAACTCGAGCAGTTGCCGCGTCTATCGAAGGATCTACGATTCCAAGCGCTTGCAGTTCCGTTCTGTAATAGAAATCCTCGAGGAATGCAGAGCTTGCGATTGTCTCGCCATACCTACTTGCTTCCAACGAACCAGTGCCGTAGTCCACATTTGTTCCGCACATTCGTTTGTGAGACGCCGAGATGCCCCCGTACAGCCAATTGACTTGGCTGATGCCGAAGGGATAGGTCACACAAGTCTCAAGGAACGAAGCGAATTGCAAGGCAGCAAAGGCCAAAGTCATTTTCCATCCGCAACTTGCTACGCCGAGGCCAATGATCACAAAAAGTCCAGGGAGCGCAACGAACAAATATCGATAGTGTCCGTCGCTTGACGATGCCAAACTGACCCACAGTAATAGAATGAGCGACATAGCTCCAGGGACAATACTTTGAATTTGCAGTAGCTTCTCACGGAAAATGAGGATTGCGCTGATTGCCAAGGAAATCATGAAAGACAGGTTGGATTTCATGCAAAAAGCAACCACGTAAAAATAGTAGCAGTTACGCCAGCGAGGGCCATCGGGAAAGAATGGCTTCGCTCCGGTGCGTTCACGCTTCAATCCGTCTCTAGCAAATTGAGTTGCTTGCAAATCCATTCCAAGAACTAGAGTCGATGGCAATGGTATTGGAACGAATTCCAGTATCGTATCTTGAAATCGGTTTGCACGTTTAAGGTTGTTTATTTCGGACGCATCCTCTATTGGAATTGCCGAAAGGAGAGGTGATGCGAAAGCGAATTGTCCGAGGTTGCGAAAACTATCCTGAAAACCATAACCGGCATTGATCGTCAGCAGCGATACAAGCACTCCTGAACAAGTCCATGTCAGTGACGATCGCATCGAATGCAGGCGACTATACAAAAATAGGGCTCCTACGACTAACGGAAAGAGAACCAATCCAATTATCCAAAGCGGCTTGATGAGAACTGCAACGCCAATCAGCAATCCGCAAAGAACAGCTTTGTTTATGGTCGGTGCCTGTATAAAGCGAACTGCGGAGAAACAGATCCACGCTCCGATTGCAGCAGCCGGTACGTCAGTACCAACGATACTGCTATGTCCCAAAATATTTGGCTCAACGCACCATAAATAGGCTGCGACGGCACCAGTGGTTTTGCCTCCCAAGGATCGTCCAAATAGCCAGCAGCCAAAAATACCTAGAACACCAAAAACCAATACTACTGTCCGAGACACTCGCAGTTGCTTTTGAAAGGCTTGGCTGCTACGCATGATCAACTGGTGACCAGCATGGAATTCTGGGCGTTCTTGCGGATCAGAAGAAAGCGAATAAACCTCATCAATTTTTGCATCGGCGGCCCAAGGAAGGGTTGTCAGGGCTGGAATCAATGGTCCGTTGACCGAATACAAGTCCAGGCAGCCCAGCCTATGCATTGCGACTCCTGCGGCCAAGTGCGCACGTTCGTCGCAGCCAACGCTTAGTCGCGAATGGCTATTCACAACGAATAGTACGTAGAACAGACTCATCGCAAAAACGACCAAAACATCGCAATGTAAAAAGTCGATTTTCCGAAAAGTAGTACGGAGCTTGAACAATTTCCGGCCTTATTAAGCACCCAAGCACAAGTTTTCGCATACAACTCGTTTTGCCGTGCGGCCATCGGGCCGCGTTTTTCTAGCGAAAACGCGGGGTGACGCCCACGCGGCTAAACGAAGAATCGATTGTGAGACGATAGTCGATTGCTTCGGTTCCTTGCATGCGGGGGTGAGGGGAATCGCAGGGTTCAGGGGGCGATGATCGCCCGTTGCTTTTTCGCGAACCAGGGCTCCGCTCATCGGCCGTGGATAGAGAGGTATCGGCGTTATTGTGTCGACAGATGACGTCGAGCACCTTGCCCCCAACTAAACTCCCCATGTGGTCGGGGCTCTCCGTGACCCGACCTCGGTGTCGCAGAGCGACACCGCCACAAACAACACCGCTAAGAAGCAGTATTCCTAAGAATCGGCCACGACTTCCTGTTCGACTTCTTCGGCTTCGGGTTTACCTTCTGGACCGGCATAGCCACCGCATGCGATGATCGCATC
>JAYVPE010000278.1:0-6265 GCA_043757575.1 Pirellula sp. | reverse complement strand
TCGCTCGCAACTCCAAAAATGCTCCACGACGGGTACTCACTCCAGGCGAGCGAAAACTTAGGTGCGACAGTTGACTTTGCGTTGGAGTCAGCACCGGCCCCCGATTTCCCAACAGGTTTGCTTTCACATCCCATAAATACGGCCGTGGCAGCCAGCAGCGAAATCCATCGCAGGGATCCAATTCGTTTCATCATGGTCAGCTTTCGTTTGAGCGTTTTGATAGTAGGCAAGTAGCTGAACTCGCGAGAGTTCAAAGGATCACTAAACCCTACTAAATTCTTGCGAATTCAGCACCGTCTGATTTAATTAGCCGCAACGCGATAGCGTCGGTTCACTCGCCAACAACCTGGGCTAACGCCCATCGGCTAATTACTAATATTGCAAATGACGTTAAATCAACAAGCCGTTAAGCCTCAGGGATCTTGACATCACTGGTATTCGACTGAGCTGTTTCCTTCTTGGCAGAAAGTCCGATGAGTGCGTCGAACTCATCGTCTGCTGCACTCTTCTGAGCATACTCCATGAATTCAGATTCGGCTTTTTGGTTATCCATTCCAGCCAACTCACGAGAGATTCTCGCATTTGCGCTAGCTTTTTGGCGCAGTTCTCTCAGTCGGTGCAACTCTTCGTTCGTTCGGTCATTGGAAATACCGTTTACCATATCCGCAATTTGCCTTTCTTCGGTTGCGGAAAGGATGTCGGCGACGGCATCATGTTTTTCTTCTTTGAGCTTGTCCAGATCTCGCATCAAGGACTGGATCTGACTCTTGTGTCCGTTGACGTTGCTCATCAACTGCTTGAGGTCCACTTCGATCTCAGATGCTCTATGTTGCTTTTCAACGAGCGTGCTAGTAAAGTCCTTGTAGGCCGACTGGCACTTTAGGTACTCGGGATCGTTTCGGACTGCGTTCGCATCACCGTTGTATTTATCGGCGATCTGCTTGGCGCGTGCTGCTGCGCCTGACTTGAGCTTTTCCAGTTTTTGAACTTCTTCGGTCAACGTCGAAAGCTTGTCCTTTTTGCTTTCCTCCTGAGCGATCATGGCGCTAATCGCGTCCTTGTACTCGTTAAGACGTTTCTTCTTATCCTGAATGATCTTGTCGAAGGTTGCCGAGATAACGGTAGGGTTATTGCTCATCGAATCGGCAGCCGAATTCACTTTGCCGGTAAACATGTATCCGATTGCACGAAAGAAACGGCCAATGGCTCTAAACATCGAAACTCGACTCCTGTTAGTGGTTTATGAAAATGGCTTTGAAAAAAGTGGGTAAGGAAGGGAATTGAATTCGGTTGGTAGCTGGGTGGTTCGCGGCTGCGCCGGTTAAACGAGTCGCACGCGGCTGTGCCGGTTAAACGAGTCGCACGCGGTTGTGCCGGTTAAACGAGTCGCGCGCGTCTGCGCCGGATAAACTATTGCTTTAAATTTGAATCGTTGTCGATGGACCCCTCCAGATCTCGCATGCGTTCTTCGGTACGTTTCGCAACTCGCAACGATGCATCCAGTTCATCGCGAAGACTTTCTAAGTCGTTCTGCTTTTCCTTGTTCATGAGCTCTTGGTAGTGCTTTACCGCAGACTGCATGTGTTCGATGCTCTCTCGAATCTCACCGAGTGTGTTCTCACGCTGCTCCTGGACCTTATTCTTTTCAACGCCAGACAATTGCTCCGCGAGTCCATGCAGCTTCAGCGAGTGCTCTAACTGTTCGGTCGCCGACCAAAAAAGTTGTCCTACTTGCTTTACGATTTCTTGGCTCTGGATAACTATACCAGGACTTTTTGCAAATTTTTCAAACTCGCTTCGGCATGTTCGGAGCAATGTCAAATAATCCATGGTTCGATAGTCTCGATCGGACCTCAGTCGGAACTGAAGCTGATCCAGTTTTTCTTCCTGGTCTTGGATCACTTTTTCGGCGTCATCGCGAAGGATTTTGGCCGCGACATCCTCCGTTAGGAATATCACCCGAGTTGCGAGCCATCCAACGCTACCTAAAACAAGAACAAGTCCCGCTATATTGAGTGCTGCGGCACCTCCAATGGCCCATGAAATTAGCCAAGCTGAAACTCCAGCAACCATTGGCAAAGCCACCGATGGAGCCCACAGTAACTCACTAGCAATTCTAGACCGGAAGTCTTTCAATGTTCTGTTCTCAAGTGGAATAGGGTAACTGTTCCTGGCCTGAATGAGCTGCGAGTTCAGGCGCGCTCACGAGCATTTTTCAGGAAATCCGTTAGGATCTTAGTAGGGAATCTCGCCAACCCCAAAGGTAACTCGTGTTTCGCCCGTTATGTCACCTGGAATCGTTCGCATGCGTTGCTTCGGAATCCCAGCCGATTCCAGGTATTGTAGTGCACCCTGCGCTCGTTTGGCAGCCAATTGCTTGTTGACTTCGACGTCACCAAGATTGGATGCGTTGCCGCGAATCATCAGGTAATACTGCGGCCAAGCCTGAAGCCTTTCCGCCAACTCCTTCAGTATGAGTTGACTCCTGTCGGTCAAATTCGAACTGCCGCGTGAAAAAACCAATTCCGGCACGCTCAACGTACCCACGCTTATTAGCTCCAACCATTGTTTCTCAGTCAGATCCTTTAAAGCCAGTTCCTCTCGAATCGCCTCGGATTGCACGCCAGGATAAAAATTACGTGACATGATCTCCTTCATGGGGCGATCGAAATAGAGTCGATTCCATTTCCCATCGACCGGCTCACGATTCATGGCGCCGGTCGACACCAACACCTTCGAAATTCGATCCAAGATATTCTCGATATGGATAATCGCACCTTGACGTAGTCCGAAATGGGCGAAGTTCTCCTGCGTATTCTTCCACTGAATGCCTTGCACCATCTTCGCCGCTTGCTCCGGCTCGATTTGCAACTTAGTCAACTTGGCATCAGCGAGTATCAACTGCGACAGCTTTGTTGTGTCTCGATAGGTGAACAGCGACGTGAAGTAGCTTTCGAGCACCGCTTCCGCTACCGGTTCATGCTTGAGCAAAAAGTCTCGGTTGACGACCAACGTGTCGACAATGTAGCCCGTAAACTTGGAGCTGTCGGTCAGAACGTGCAAGGCATCGTTCTTGAGCATCTGGCTAACGAATGGCTCCCACACGACATAAACATCGTTCGTTGATGGGGCGGCGTTTTGATAACGCTCCATCAGCTTCTCCGGTGAAGCCAACGAAACGATCGCATCCTTAGAGACTTGATTGAGCCCGAAATCCTGAATGACCACACGAGCCAGAGTTTCACTGGGTGAGTCTCCCACTAAAACAAAGCGCACGTCGGGTGAATTCAATCGATCCACGTTTTCGAAACGCTTCCTGTATGCCAACATCGCATCAGCCCCGCGCGTCTCATCGATAATGGCGATGATCGTAGCGGGAGGATACTCCAATTTGGAAAACGTTTTGAGCAATGCATCCGCTGGAAACAATGCGAACTGTAAAGTACCTTTTTCCAGTGCCGCCGCCCGCGCCGTGTAGTCCGGAGCATCCTCGACGAGCTTGAGTTTGATACCACGATTGGCCAGTTGGTTTTGAAACTCCGTCGTGCGAAAGATGGCGTAGCCCGAGAAACTATCCAGCCCTATCGCTATTTCTTGGCTGAAACGACTTGTGCCGGACGTAGCCGCAACCGCTGCTTCCGCTTGCTTTTTGGCCATGTCCGCCTGCTGTTTAGCTGACTCCGTTTTGCTTTTCGTGCGAACAGGATCGATCACCAGTTTCCAAATCGATACGCCGATTGCCAATACGATCAGCCAGACAATTGCAGCCAAAATGATTTTAGTTTTCGACACGGCGAATTTCTCGCTCCTCTTGGTTTGATTAAATGGGTCCATTAATCAAGTGGGTCGTGATCAACTATCCAACCACTTGCGACCTGCAATGCCAACGTCGTCCGGCGAGTGCCCCCCCATTCTCAGCGATTCTCCCATCACGCGGGAGAGCCAAGCTATTGCGTCGTTTCTCGATTGAATACGATCATACGACACTTTTTCCAATTCCCTAGCCTCATTCTCTGGTTTCGATTCAATCTCTGGTTCCGTTGGGTTCGCCGCATCTTTAATATTTGCATCGAAGCGATCCGGGTTGCCCACAATGATTCGAACCTTGGCTGGCACAAACAACGCACTGTAAACCGCCCAACCCACAGGCGCTCCCTCGATCCAAACCGGAACCAAGGGAACATTTGCCCGCAAGGCAACAATCGCTGCTCCAGGACGGATTGAGAGTAACGGACTCTTGCTCCGATTGATGCGCCCCTCCGGAAACATGCCAACAAATCGGCCACTCTTCGCTAATGCGATGGCGCGTTTTGTCGACGCTGTGTCAACACCACCTCGATTCGTAGGTATCGCCTGAAACATCCGTAAAATGGGACCAAACAAAAAATTCTTGAAATACTCCCCCGCCACCATCCAATGCACTCTCCGGCCCCCGATGAGCTGTATAAAAAACGGGTCCACAGAGCATCGATGATTGGCGATCAAAACGGCACCGCCCGACATTCGATCTCCCAACAATTTGTCCCTCGCATCCTCCGATTCAGACCGTACCGGATTCCCCAGCTCTCCCCGCCATTCGATCTCCACCCGCCAAAGCACTCTAGCTATAGCATAAACCGGGGCATACAAGACCCGCTCCCATGGCGTATACCTGCCAGGACCAAAAATCCCAAATACAAAATAAGAAATAGAAATACAGGCTAAGGAAATTAGGAAAAGAGATGAAGTCAGGAAGTGTATCATTTTTGTGTCGGAATTCGCTAAGTTGCAACGATGAAATGATTTAGGTGAGTAGATCCCCGCCTAGAACATCATCATGAGTAAGTGTAATGATATCAAATCATTGAATTCGCAGGGGATTATCGGGAAAGTTCGGAGAAAAGAGAGTAGGCAAGTCGACACTATTTCGGGTATCGTAGAATGTGTCGCAAGGACACGAACCAAAGCCGGTCGGGCCACGTGACATCTCACCATCGAAGCGATGTATGGATGAGTATTGAAAGGAAGGAGTGGAGCCTAGCGGCCACGGACTCTACCCCGTCAATGGATCAGAAGCAGTGATCGATTGCCTTTTAATACTCAGCAACATACATCTCAAAACGAAGTTGCACACTCACCAGTGCACTGAGACCCAGCACCGCGCGATTGAACGGAAACTCGGAGTGCATGCTGCGATGGAAGTTTGAGATGAACGGGCCGACCGGCTATTTTTTGCCGCATTAGTCAATCCGCATAGTGGCTATTGTTCAACCCGCGAAGCGTACGGCGTTGAACTGGCGGCATGTTATCCAAGTTACTGCGGATGCGCCGGATAAATACAATACCACATGGTTTCTCCCACCGTCCACATCCCAGTCTTACTCCAGGAAGTCATTGACTGGTCTGGACTGGAACGAGAGAGCACGGAGAGTCGAACCGTTGTCGACGGTACCCTCGGGGGAGGCGGACATGCTTGGCATCTTATCCAAGCTCTCCAGCCGCGAGACTTTCTAATTGGAATCGATCGAGATGCAGCAGCCATCGATCGTGTCACCGAACTTTTCGATCGGCTGTTGCCTCCGAAGCAAGCCGATGCAAGCCGATCCACTTGCCGAATACGTTTAATACAGAGCTCTTACCGAGACCTACCAAGTTTAATGGTCGATCACTCAATTCCAAAAGCAGACTGCGTCCTTTTGGACTTGGGCCTTTCGAGCGACCAACTTGAGGACACAACTCGCGGATTTTCTTTCCGAACCGGCGGAACCCTCGACTTGCGTTTTTGCACCGAAGAAGGAATCTCGGCTAGTGATCTTCTTGCCAAGGTCGATGAAAAAGAACTTGCCGACATCATTTATCAATTCGGCGAGGAGCGATTCAGTCGTCGCATTGCGCGAGCCATCGTAGAACGTCGTCGGCATTCACCGGTCCGAACCGCCGAAGAGTTGGCGGATCTGGTTCATCGTTGTGTCCCAGGAGGGAAAATCCACGGTCGAATCGATAGTGCGACGCGGACATTCCAAGCCCTTCGTATCGCAGTCAACCATGAGTTGGAGCATCTGAAAACCGCCATAGAACGCCTGCCCGATTGCCTAGCTCCTGGCGGCCGATTGTTGGTCATCTCGTTCCATTCTTTGGAAGACCGAATCGTGAAACATGCGATGCGCGAGTGCGCCCAATTGCAAGTGCTGACCAAGAAACCGATCCTTCCCAGTGATTCCGAATCGTATGAAAACCCACGCAGCCGCAGCGCCAAACTGCGAGTCGCTGAACGTGTTATCTGAAA
>JAYVPE010000277.1:0-6269 GCA_043757575.1 Pirellula sp. | reverse complement strand
CAGGCGCAACAATTTGTTCGACAATGCCGAATGGAAGAGTTCTTGGAAATAGTCGACTGCGACAGCAAATCGCTGGACTGGCGTGAAACGGTGCGAGTTATCGAAGACTACAAACCGCTTGACGTCCAAAGCGGGACGATGGCGATGGCCCTATGTCGAGAAATTCGTCGACGTTACCCAGACTGGAAACATCTTGCGGACGGTGACGGTGGAGATGAGAACCTCAAGGATTATCCAATCGAAGAGAATCCAGAACTTACCATTCGAAGCGTTCTTAACAACCTCATGCTCTATCAAGAGGGATGGGGTGTTCATGCCATCAAACATTCACTAACCTACAGCGGAGGGCAGAGTCGCGGACACATTCGCACCAGTGCTCCTGCCTCTCATTTTGGTTTTTCTGGCTTTAGCCCTTTTGCGTTGCCTCGAGTTATCGAAATTGCAGAATCCATTCCCTTTATTGAGCTGACCAACTGGGATCATCACAAACTCTATGAACTTAAAGGAGAAGTGATTCGACGTGGTATCCAGTCCGTGTGCAATATCGATATGCCGATCTTCGAAAAGCGCAGGTTTCAGCACGGTGCAATTGACAAGGAGCAGTTTTCAAAGTTGTTTCCAAACGACGAAGCAGATTACCGTTCCGAATTCTTGAACGCATACCAGCCGTTGCGTTAAGGCGAGCGGCGATGTGAAAACTACCAATCCTAACCCGATACGTAAGTGAGGGACCTGCGGAATCGTCCCTCGCTTACGCATCGAGTTGGGATATTCCAATCTGTTGCTCGCCTAAAAGATCGATGTCGGAATCGGCCATGAAATCGCTTAAGCTACAAATCGAATCACTCCGCCCCACAACGGACCGTCCATCAGCCTGGTCTGTCCCAAAAATCCTTCGTTCAAAGGAGCCCGACGGACGAGGCAGCGAAGTTGATACGACGACGGTATTCTTAACAGGAGCCGAATGCCCGTTCCGTTGCACCATGTGTGATCTTTGGCAGTATACTTCGTCGGAAAATACCCCAGTCGGAGCGATACCTTTTCAATTAAGCCAAGTCCTGTCGACGAAGGATACCCTCAAACGACAGTGGCTAAAGCTCTACAACGCGAGCAATTTTTTCGACTCCCGTTCTGTCCCGCAAGAAGACCGACGTGCGATCGCCGAATACTGTTCGAGCTTTGAGCGAGTCATTGTCGAAAACCATCCACGGTTTTGCGATGATCAAATGCGAGAATTTGCCGAGGCAATAAGCGGCCAGCTCGAAGTCGCAATGGGCTTGGAAACAATTCATCCTAAAGCGGTCGCCGCTTTGAACAAAGGAATGTCCCTGAACGATTTCGATAGCGCGGTTGAACGATGTCTTGGTTTCGGGATCGATGTCCGCGTTTTTGTCTTGTTTCATCCGCCGGGCATTGCGATCAACGAATCGGTCGAGTGGACGTGGAAGACCGTTGCCTATGCTTTTGATCGACATGTACGGCATGTCAGCATTATTCCGGTTCGTGCAGGGAATGGTTGGATCGATAGTCTCATGGACGCGGGAGAATATCAACTGCCGACCGTTTCAATGCTGCGACAGCTACTCTCGTTCTATGGAGATAGCGATTGGCAAGTTCCCTTGTCGAGTGTCATTGAATTCGACCTATGGGACTGGGATAATCTGAGTGGCGGCTGTGCAGTTTGCCGACCGATTTTGAAGGATCACTTGGCTCAATGCAATCGCACTCAAAAGATCCTGCCATTTAACGCTGTCAGGATCGATTGTGAATGCTTCGATTGATGCGGTAATCATTGGCTCCGGTTTTTCTGGCTGCATCCTTGGTCAAATCCTTGCCCGATCAGGCTGGCGCATTGCAATCGTCGATCGGGCGAAACACCCTCGGTTTGCGATTGGTGAATCCTCAACACCCACCGCCGATTTTTTGTTGGCTTATCTCGCTGATCGTTGGCGGATGCCAGAATTGCGTCCGCTTGCAGCATGGGGGACTTGGAAGGAAACGTATCCGCAAATTGCTTGCGGAAAGAAACGCGGATTCACGTATTTTGCTCATTCACCTGATCAGTTTTTTTACGATTGCCCAAAGCACTCTCGTTCGCTCATGGTGGCTGCGTCTCAGTCCGACTATTGGAGCGATACGCATTGGCTACGTAGCAATGTTGATGAGTTTCTAGCCCGACAATGTGTTGCTAACGGTTGCGAGTTAATCGAAAACGTTAACATCGAGAATGTTCGCCGCGATGGAGATGTTTGGAAAATTCGGATTGCACATGAAACGATTGATGGTGAAACCCGTGAATTGAAAGCCCGATGGCTGATCGACGCAGGTGGTGGCGGTGATTTTTCTGAGCGATGGTTGGGGAATCGACGCGATGATGCGTGGATGAAGACCAAGACCGGTTCGATTTTTGGTCATTTTCAAAGTGTCGAAGGCTTTGGCTCCCAAGGCGGTCTCACTTCAGCTAACGATCCGGTAGCCGGATTTCATGTGGACGATTCCGCCCAGCATCATGTCGCCGATGACGGTTGGATGTGGATGCTGCGTTTCGATACCGGAGTTACCAGTGTCGGGATTGTACAGCCGACAGAGCGTTGGAAGCCGATCAAAACATTCGATGATGCCGCAATTGTTTGGGAGCAGTGGGTCAAGAAGTCCCCGTCCATCGGTCAGATGCTCAGTACGGCGAAGCCTTTAGAAAACAGTTCCAATGGGTTGCGATGGAGCAATCGACTGAGTCGCTGCCGTCAACGCGCGGTGGGCGATGGCTGGATTCTCTTGCCGACGGCTTATGGCTTCGTAGACCCTTTGCACAGTACTGGAATCGCGCATGCACTTAGCGGGGTGCTTCGACTTGCTGAGCTATTGGTAAGCGATGGTTCGGTGGACAAAGCCGCTTCGTCGAGGTGGGTTGCTTATGATCGCCAACTTCGCAGCGAAATCGAATGGATTGATTTGCTAGTAGGTGGTTGCTATCTTTCACTACCGTCCTTTGCAACTTTTTGTGCCTTTGCAAGTTGGTATTTCATTTCAGCCATCCAGTTTGAACGGGTAATGGCTTCCGATCCCAGCCGATGGATAAACGGTTACCTGACGTGTGATAATGAAGCGCTGCGAACGAACGTAATGGAATCATTCCATCAACTATCGAAACAAGAAGAAGCGGCGAATGTGAAGTCGATTCGCCAAGGAATTCATGTTTGGAACGATGTTGGCCTATTGGATCCGGAACGTGGCCAAAGAATACCGCACACCTCACCACCGAAATACGCGCGTTAATCGGTCACCGAGATACTGTTTAATCCGATTCGTGGTACTACTCGTCTGTTACACAACCTTCGCTGGCGCTCTTTACGTTTTTGATGTACTTATAGAGTGTACCTCGTGTTGCTTTGAGTGGTGGTGCTTGCCACTTTGCTCTTCGCGAAGCCAATTCTGATTCGGAAACTTCGACGTCTAGTCGGTTGCTGTCCGCATCGAGAGTGACGATGTCGTTGTCTACGACCAAAGCCAAGGGGCCTCCTTCTTGTGCCTCGGGCGTTACGTGTCCCACGATAAATCCATGCGAGCCACCGGAGAATCTTCCATCGGTCAAGAGGGCAACGTCCGACCCGAGTCCTGCCCCCATAATTGCTGATGTTGGCGTCAGCATTTCAGGCATGCCTGGCCCGCCCTTGGGCCCTTCGTACCGGATGATGATGACGTCTCCCTTTTTAATTTGTCCTTTTTCTAGCGCAGCGAGCATAAGTTCTTCACTGTCAAAGCAGCGTGCAGGTCCAGAAAACCGCATGCCTTCTTTACCAGTGATCTTCGCTACCGAACCTTCTGGAGCGAGGTTGCCAAATAGAATTTGAATGTGTCCGGTGGCCTTGATCGGGTTGTTTATCGGATGAATCACAGTTTGGCCGGATTTCAATCCGGGTAGTCCAGCCACGTTTTCGGCCAGGGTTTTACCGGTCACCGTCATGCAGTCGCCGGTCATGAAGCCTTCTGAAAGCAAATACTTCATGACAGCAGGAGTTCCGCCAACCGAATGGAGATCTTCCTGAACAAATTTCCCAGACGGCTTTAGGTCCGCGAGAAACGGAACTCGATCGCTCACTTTTTGGAAATCGTTCAATTTAAGATCGATTCCGACACTGCGGGCCATCGCGATCAAATGGAGGACTGCGTTCGTGCTGCCACCCAACGCTACAACGATGACCATGGCATTTTCGAATGCTGCACGTGTCATGATATCCCGAGGCTTGAGATCGATTTCCATGAGATGCCGAATCGCTTTAGCAGCCCGTTTGCATTCATCGATCTTGGCGGGGTCAACTGCTGGAATCGAGGCAGAATAAGGTAGCGACATGCCTAAGGCTTCGATCGCGGAAGCCATCGTATTGGCAGTATACATTCCTCCGCATGCACCTGCACCAGGACAGGAGTTTCGGACGATGTTAGCCCTGGTTTCCTCATCGATTTGACCTGATATGTACTGGCCGTAGCATTGAAATGCAGAAACGATATCGAGCGAGTGGCCGTTCCATTTGCCGGCCCGAATCGTTCCACCATAAACCATGAGCGAAGGACGGTTCAGGCGTCCCATAGCCATCAAACAACCTGGCATATTCTTGTCGCAACCAGGCAAAGCGATCAGTGCATCGTACCATTGAGCGCCCATGATGGTTTCAATGGAGTCAGCGATGAGATCTCTGGATTGGAGAGAATAAGACATGCCATCTGTACCCATGCTGATTCCATCGCTCACGCCGACGGTGTTGAAACGCATACCCACCAAGTTTTCAGCGACGACAGCCTTCTTGACCTCGAGAGCTAGTTCCAGCAGGTGCATGTTACATGTGTTACCTTCGTACCATACGCTGCCAATACCAACTTGCCCTTTGTTCATGTCCTCGGGAGTCATACCCGTGCCATAGAGCATTGCTTGAGAGGCACCTTGGCTTTTCGGTTGCGTAACACGCGAGGAGAATTTATTAAGCTGGTTCATGAATCAAATTTGAATACGAGATAGGTTGCCGCGGTATGTTTCGGTTCCGCAGATCGTGTGTTTTAGGCCGACCAGGTTTCTTGCCTCCGACCAATCGCCGTAATCATATCGTTAGCCATTGCGATCCACAATCGATTCTCATATTTTGCCAGTTCCGAGGAACTCAACTTGCGATCTGTCCTTCCATGTAGAACGAACATTTTGGCGTTCGAACAAAGTGTGCGACGACGCTCCGCCGTCGTGATTCGCGACGGCGGAGCGTCGCGGCACTCTGCAGCAACCCACTTGCTCAAATTAATTGGGTTCGAACTCAGTCAGTCGCGTCAGGGAAGCGAGGAGTTGAGATAACTCTCCATACGTCCAGCGTCTGTTAAAGCACTCGAGAGACAGTTTTAGCTGCTCACTCTCGAGATCGCGCTTTTTCTTCAGTTCCTTGCGATCGACTTTGTTGGGACACGTTGCCAACCATTCACTGAGCGTGGATATTGCAACTGCATGATCATTAATGGTCCCAAGTGAATCTTGCAATTCTTCGGTGAGAGGGTATACAGAATCTTTTAGTTCGGTTGGGAATGCTGGTGCCAGCAACTCGATCGCATAGCGCAGATCCTTTACCCTAGTTCGGAATCGGTGCATTGAACGGAGGTCATGGGTGTCCATTGGAAACGCATTATGGAAGCGCTCGACTATACGTTTCAGAGCGTCTTGTGCCCAGATTCCGTACAAGGGAGTCGATTCGCCATTTTTTGAGATGGTTTGAAGTATCTTCGTGAGCAGTTTCACTAATCGACTTCGTCTGCGCATGCGATCGCAGCATTTCTGGATTGGGCGCTGCGCTTTCGCGCGTCGTCGTCGTACTCCGACTGCAAAAGTCTTCGATTCCCAAGATTTTTCGGCAACGATTTGACTTAATAAGACGTCTAGATCACGAGCATCGCCAGCAACATCACGAATTCTTCTAAGCTTCTTTCGCAGGCGTCCCCATTCTTTTTTCGGCAAAACTTTTTTATAGAGAATGAGCGACGCCATCGATCTGCGAGACCAAACTCGAAGAAGGTGAACATATTCTACGTTTTCGTCAGAACGCTCCGCCGCTAACGGTAGAAGTTCCAACACGGCTTGTAATCGATGCTGCAATGCCAAGCGGCCTGCGTCGGCTACCGTAATTTCTGGTGAGAGTCCTTCGGCCCATTTATCGAAATACGTTTCAGTCGTCATCTGGTAACCATCGCCAAAGCTGTTTCGCAAGTGAGTAGATCATAGGCATCGGAACAATCAG
>JAYVPE010000276.1:0-6283 GCA_043757575.1 Pirellula sp. | reverse complement strand
GAGTTGGATTGCCAACACGGTTGCCGGAAGCTGGGCACAGATCGAATTGCTGCAACCGGTCAGAATTGACCGAGTCGTGTGGAGTCGTGATCAGGACGGAAAGTACGCTGACCGGCTAGCGACCGAGTATCAGCTTGAGCTTTCCCTGAATGGAAGCAAGTGGAGTTTGGCCGCCAGTTCAGCCGATCGACTGCCACTTATCAACGGCAAAGTGGGCAAAATGCTTGAAAATCAGTATAATTTGGAGGGCCTTGCATACGAAGAAGCGAATGAGGCGAAGCAGGCGTTTAGTCGCATTCGGACGCTCGGCAAAGAACGGGAAGCAATCCAGGCCTCCAACAAGGTCTACGTAGGGACATTCTTTCAACCGCCCGTGACTCATCGACTGTATCGCGGCGATCCCACAACGCCGCGCGAGCAAGTCCCTCCCGGCGCGATTGATGCACTCGTTTCATTGAAACTGGAAAGTGGTACACCAGAGCAGCAGCGGCGTGTAGCACTCGCGAATTGGATTGCTAGCCCCGATAACCCAATGACTGCTAGAGTCTTAGTCAATCGACTGTGGCAGTTTCATTTCGGAACCGGCATTGTCGATACGCCGTCGGACTTCGGAGCCAATGGCACACTGCCGAGCCATCCGTTGCTTCTGGACTGGCTGGCCTGCGAGTTTGTCGATCGCGGTTGGTCTATTAAAGAAATGCATCGAACAATTTTGAATTCGACGACGTGGAAACAAAATAGCCGCCCACGCGATGAAGCTATGCATGTAGATGCGGCCTCGCGACTGCTATGGCGATTTCCACCGAGACGTCTTGACGCGGAGGGGATTCGCGATTGTATTTTGGCAGCAACTGGCAAGTTGGATTTGCGCGCGGGCGGGCCCGGCTTCAGCGCTTTCGAGATTGCGATGGAGAACGTTAGACATTACTTTCCAAAGAAGGATTACGGGCCGACTGATTGGCGGCGAATGGTCTATATGACCAAAGTTCGACAAGAGAAGGATTCCACTTTCGGTGTATTCGATTGCCCCGATGGAAGTCAGGTGACACCCAAACGTAGTCGTTCCACCACACCTCTTCAAGCATTAAATCTGCTGAATAGTCGGTTTGTCATGCAGCAGGCGGAGCTGTTCGAAGAACGACTGAAGTTTAAAGGCGAGTCGACCGAAGCGAAAGTGGGTTGCGCGTATGAGCTTTGTTTTGGTCGGGCGGCTGATGTTCAGGAAATGGCAGATGCAAAGACATTCATCGAGCAGCACGGATGGATTCAGTTTGCACGCGCGTTGTTCAACGCCAATGAGTTTGTGTTTATTCCTTAGTTCATTTCTCACTCGTGAGCCCTAAGCATTACGACCTGTTGATTTAATTAGCCGCAACGCGTTAGCGTCGGTTCATTCGCCGACAACCGGGGCTAACGCCCGTCGGCTGATGACTATTTTTGTAAATCACATTAAATCAACAAGCCTTAACGCTACAAGCTCAGTTGATATTTTGAGGATTGATCGACTACTATGATTCCACTTTTTCCTGCAATGCTTGATCGACGTCGGTTCCTTAGCCAAACTTCGCATGGCCTGAGTGGAATTGCGCTCGCCAGCCTGCTTCACCGGGATGGGCTACTGGCGGTCGACAAAGCGCCACAACGACCTCTGATCGATCCGGCACGTCCGTTTGCCGCGAGGGCTTCCCATTTCGAGGCTAAGGCCAAGAATGTTCTCATGATTTTCTGTGCGGGGGCGTGCAGCCAACTGGATACATTCGATTACAAGCCAGAATTGATCAAACGGCACGGCGAACCGATGCCTGGCGGGGACGGATTAGTGACATTTCAAGGAAAGCAAGGTAATCTCACTAAGAGCCCATGGAAGTTTATGCCGCGTGGAGAATGCGGCAAAATGATTTCGGAGCTGGTTCCGATGCTCGGCGAGTTGGCTGACGAAATGTGCTTTATCCATTCGCTGACTGGTAAGACCAACACGCATGGACCTGGCGAGAATTTCATGTCGACTGGATTTACTCTGGAAGGATTTCCGAGCGTAGGTGCATGGGTAACATGGGCACTGGGGACCGAGAATCAGGAGCTGCCATCGTATGTTGCGATTCCAGACCCGCGAGGAACACCGCAGTCAAGTGTCAATAATTGGGGGTGCGGATTTTTACCTGCCGCGTATCAAGGCACCGATTTTAACGCGGCCCAACCGCTCCGCAATCTTGATCGACCGGTTGGTATTTCCTCTGCAACCGATCAAGCGACTCGAAACTTTCTACAGCAAATGAATCGTCGGCATTTGTCGGAATTCCCTGGCGATAGCGAACTGGCAGCCAGAATATCGAGCTACGAACTAGCGGCTCGAATGCAATTGAGTGTTCCCGAGGTGACGGATTTGAACACCGAGACATCGGAGACTCTTCGGATGTATGGTGCCGACGATTCGTCGAACGAATTAAAGTCCAAGTACGCTCGCAATTGTATCTTGGCTCGGCGACTCATCGAAAAGGGGGTTCGCTTCGTGCAGTTGTTCAACGGAGCCTATCAAACGGGCGGAGAGGGAGTGAGCAACTGGGATGGGCACAAACAGCTTTACGAACAGTACAGCAAACATGGGCCGGTCTTCGATCAGCCGACTGCGGCGTTGCTTCGTGACCTCAAGCGACGCGGGCTGTTGAAGGATACTTTGGTTGTGTGGTGCACCGAGTTCGGTCGGATGCCCACGTTTCAGGCTGGAGCCAGCGGCCGCGATCACAACCCGGCTGGCTTTACGGCTTGGTTGGCTGGCGCAGGTGTCAAAGCACCTTTTACTTATGGAGCAACCGATGAGTTTGGGTACAAGGCTGTTGAGGACGTCGCGACTGTATACGATTTCCATGCGACCATTTTGCATTTGCTTGGAATGGATCACCAACGGTTGACATACTATCACAACGGCATTGAGAGACGTCTGACGGACGTCCACGGACGCGTCATTCGAGATATCCTCGCTTAGTTCTAAAGAGCGTCGGCGATGGATTCGAGGTCCTCGGCTTGCATTTCCTGAGCGGCGCTTTGGATTCGAGCACCTGCTTTACTCAGCGCAGCAATTACAAGAATTCTCAATACGTTTGCCAGCGGACTCGTTGTACCCTGTTCGAGTGCACGTCGCACGAGTCGATGTTGGGTGTTGAGGACGATTTCATTTTTACCGGCAGGGCTACGTTGAAAATGCTGATCGATTAGACGTTGGAAGCCGCGAGGTAATTCGCCATTCTCACGCAATTCGTCGAATGTCTTTGAGAGTTCATACCGTTCATTGACAAATGCCATAACGGGCTGATTGTTTGAGGTCGAGGCCAAAAAGATGTTGGAATCTAATGGCTCGAAGAAGCTTTGCCATTCTTCCGACGCATCGACCCGCTCGTCCAAGCCTAGAATCGACTCGCAAAAATTTTTGGAAGACGGACTGGCCGCACGCAGGTCGACTTGTTCGAGAGTCATTTCGCCCAACATCGCTGCGAGCAACGTTTCCTCAAAGCTTCGAAGGGTATGGATACAAGGGGTCGATCCGTTAGCAAAGAACTCGTTCAGCCATACTTCTTGGCGCCGATCGGCGTTGTACCATACGACGTAGTCTGCGTCGTCTTCGACAATCGCGTCAGCTCGGCTTCGACTAAGTATTTGCTCGACGGTCAATTCTCCGTGCGAAGTGATAAATTTGTATGTCGACTGCAACAGCACGCGTAGTTTTTCGTCATGGATCGCCATGCCTGCGAACGTATAGCGGTGCCAATGCAGAATAGACTGCCATCGGTGAGGTTGTTTGCGAGTAAGTTCGTCAAAATGGACATAGATTTCATCAGAAATCGTATCGCAAACAGAGTCGAAAATCGCGTCCCGAACGAGATCTTCACGGTTCGAAGTAGGCGAGCAATTGGGGAGCTCAAGAACGCCGCGAAGAAATGGTGCCCAAATCGGTACCAATTCTCGAATGTGGCGCGAAATTACCATCCGTCGGACGCTCACAGCTATCGTCGCATCGTCGGCAAAACCGGGAGTACGCTGCGGCGAAACGTACAACGCTCCTTTGATCGCGACAGGGGCCTCTACAGCAATAGGAATGACGTCCAACGGTGTCTCGCCGAAATAAGATGCAATTTGTTCCTCGACCGCATCGCTGTCGGGGGTCGGTTCCAGCCATGATGCTTGAATTAGATTCGACCGCGCGCTAGCATGATTGAGATGGATCGGAATAGGGAGAAAGTCTGCATATTGCTTTACGCCTGATTCTAGAAGTTCGGCATCATCTGCAAAAACGGCATAGTTGGGTTTGAGAAAGAGGGTCACTGATGTACCTACTGCAGTGCGATCGGAAGTAGAGAGTTCAATATCAGTACCTGCACCAGCTTCCCATCGGACCGCTTCCTCTCCTTCGAAACGCAAGCTCTCGACCACGATTTTATCTGCCAGCATAAAAGCGGAAAAAAGACCAATGCCAAACTGCCCGATTAAATTACTTCCGTCGCGTTTGTTGGAATGCATCGATATATCGAATGCGTCGGTGGCTCCTTTCTTGATTAGTCCGGTGATACCGATTCCGAGTGTACCTAAATAATCCTCCGCTTCGTTCGTCGACAGACCGATTCCATCGTCGATGAACGTGAGAGTACGTGCGGCCGCATCTTGCAAAACATCAATGCGTCCTTGGTAAGACAAGTCGCGTGCGCGGCGTCGCATAATGGCGTCGTGGGCATTTTGAAGCAACTCGCGAACGGGAGTATTAGGATGGCTATAAAGCGACGTGCCCATAATCTCGATAACGCCAGCGATATCGACCTTGAATGGGATGCGTTTTGCTTTACTCGGCGAAAGTGGCCCCGGTTCCATTACGACTTTCCCGTAATCTTTTCTATGACCTCTTCAGTGACAAAGATCGGAAGAGGTGGTTGGAAGGTCACAGCGACAGCGATTGCATCCGACGGTCGCGAATCAATTTCGATGATTTCCTCGCCTCGCTTGAGTCGTAAGTGGGCGAAGTATGTCTGGTCTTGAAGATCGGAAATGACCACACTTTCAACGTGGGCACCTAAAGCCTCAGCAATGCTTACGATCAAATCATGCGTGAGCGGTCTTTGGGGATTCCCTTTTGCTTTGACTCTCCTGTCAATACTGGTCGCTTCAAAAATCCCAATCAGAATTGGGAATTGCCGTTCGCCCTCGACCTCTTTTAAGTAGATGACTTGATTGTCGCTAATCTCGCTAATGATGATGCGAGAGAGTTGCATTGGGACGAGTGTGGACATGATGGACAAGAAATGATGATACGAGAGATAGGCGGCAGTTTGGATAAGGCTGTATGCACGAGGTGTCACTGATAGTATACACAATCGAGTGCGTTATCGGTGGGTTATCGGTGGGTTATCGGTGGGTTTGGGTAAGACCGTGGCGTTTTTCGTTCCGCTACATGTTACTCTCTTTCTGATGCTCGCCTGGTATTGCTCGCGAGCAACCTGTTGAACTTTAAGGAAGCGGGGGTAACCTCGTCGGTTGGATTGCAAGATTCACGCGGCTGCGCCGGTTAAACATGAGTTTGATCGCCTCATCGGCGAGCGGGTTGCCACTGATTTGCAAATTGGTCCTGTTTGTACATAGGAAGGTATCGGTAGTACACTTCTAAGCACATACATGCGACTGCCGTTGAATAGACACGGCCTCCGTATCCACCCCAAATGCACGTTGGATTCCATGACCCTTCCGATTGCCCACGCGGAACTTGCGTGGAGCAAAGGTGTAGCTTTAGCGATTCGTTCCACTTCTTCCAGGCTTCCTCCATGGAATTGTTAATTATCCCGATTGGCGGTGAGTCGGTTGCCGATTCGCCTCGCAATTGATACATGGCGATTGTGGCGTAATACCAGTAATAGAGATTCTCTTCACTGCGGCCAGGCAGATTCCTCAATAACATGCGTTGGCCTTCTTCGGCTGCCGATGGCGGCAAAGGGAAGCCTTGCAAAAGTCGAGTTGCCATCGCTTCTGCGGTCATGGCAGGAGTCGCTTGTTCTGGCGATGCCATCTGGCCAGCTTGAGGGCGATATACTGCAAGACCACCATCGCGGCCCGTAGTTACCGAATCCAGAAACCTTTGCATGAGGAACCTAGTTTGTGGCGTGACGATGAACGATCGGTGATTCGAAGCACTGTTGAGCAACATCGCTTGCCAGCCAAATTGACTGAGGTCACCTGGATCCTCAGTTGGGAATTCATAACGCCAACCACCGGTGCGGGGATTCATGGCGTTCACGCTGTATTGGCA
>JAYVPE010000275.1:0-6292 GCA_043757575.1 Pirellula sp. | reverse complement strand
GCATGTCGTGGTTGATCGGTTGGCCACGTTAAAAGCCGATTACAAAAAGTAACTGCTGAGGAAAACCTCGCACTAGCAGCCTAATATTGGCAGCTCAGATACCAGATGCCCGTCGGAGGCGTTTGAATATCTGTCGCAATTCCGAATCGCATTGTGCCGTGCCTCGCACGTACAGTGTTAAAAAGGCTCGAGGCTGGCGCAACGCACCGCGGTCGACGACGAACGCGTTGGGCGAGACAAACAACAGTTGGCTAAACATGTAGAGGCCGGATCGGAAGTATCGCGGGACGGGGGTTCAATTCCCCCCGCCTCCATCCTTGAACCCTGGAGATTTCACGGAAAACAATGCTTTTCAGTGATATTCCCAGGGTTTTTTCTTGTTCTTGCGAATTCCTGCGTGCGACGTGCGACGTCGTTTTTGTCTCACCGCGTCGTTTTTGCCTCCGCGCGCGTCGTTTTTGTACCACGGCACCCAGGTTCAACAGTCGGTTCCGTGGCCGGCATGCGAACGGGTTGGACCGCTTTCGTGTAGTCCGCATCGGTGACCAGCAAATAGCTCTTCTTGGCGACCGCTTCGGTATTGCCCAACCAACTGCAAACGACATGCAGAGGAAACTCCCGCTCGAGCTCCGTTTGTCGGCTTGCCCTCATGCTGTGGAAGAGACGTCGCCAAGGAGCAACGCCAGCTCGTCGCATGATCTTGAGGAACTGAGTTCGCAGATTCGCATTCGCCCACCCTCCTGGCCGCATTGCTGTATCCCGGTAAGCCTGCTTGTCGATCACGTAGGATTCAGGAGGTGGATACTTTCCGTCGACGGTGGACTCCGCAAACAGTTCTTCAAGAATCACACGCAGTTCGGGAAAGAGTTGGCAAGATCGAATACCTCGCCCTTCGTGATGTTCAACTTTCGGCTCGGGAATATTCATTCGCCCAAGTTCCCAGTCAATATCACCCCAGGTTATAGAAAGCACTTCCGATGGACACCGAAGCCCACCGAACCGAGATAGAGCAACGATCCCCTTCCAAATAGGATTGCACTTGGCAAGGATCAATTGGATTTGTTCTCTTGGAACGTCAACATTGCTTTTCAGTGATGTACCTTGCGTTTTGATCTTTGCAAATGGATTCTTGCCGATCACTTCCCAATCGACTGCATCCTGGAAGAACTGACGAGCAAACGAAATACGTTTATGGATCGTTGTCGAAGAAAGTTTTCGAATCGTTCCATCCTTGTTGGCTTTACGTTGGGCCAAAAGCTTTTCTAAGAAATCCCTCGCATGGCCAGCAGTTACGGCGCTCAAAGCGATTCCGTTTGGCAAATGTTTTTTCAGCGAGTTCACAACCTGGCCCCAAACGATTCTCGTTGCTGGTTTCTTACTCGGGCAATTCCGCTCTAAGTAACTATCCAGAAATTCGGCAAGCGTTGTTTCAGCCTTTTGGTGGTTCAGGAACCAACCAGCGAGGGCTTCAACAGTCGAATACAAACCATTAAGAGTGCAGCACGCGGCTTCCGAAACTTTGAGAACTATCGAATTCATATACTGTTCTTCTGCGGAAAGCTCGACCTAATTCCCAATGTTTCGACCCAATAAAAAGGGAGAAGAACCTAAGAAATCACCGGTGGCCATGCCGGAATCGCGGGCGACCACAAGGATCTGTCGAACAAACTCTTGCTCGGTTAAATCGCTTGTGTCGATCACTTCTGCCGCGAAATGCTCCACAGCGAGCGAGATCACTTGACGACCCCCGGAGTCTGATTTACTCGGTGATAGGCCAGAGATCGCAACAGAACGGTGGAATCTTGGATCAACGGAATGACGGCGGGTCGGTACCATTCCAGGTCCGCGCCTAACGCTGCAACGAACAAGTGCCCCAAGCTCGTCGCATCACCGGTTATCCACTAGTCCATAGGCGATCGCTTCAATCGTCGATCCATAAGCGACCATTTCCCTGGATTCAAATGATTTTGCAATCATTACAATACACCTCCCAAATTTGGTTCAAACGGTGCCGTTACCCACTTGCGTTTTAGCGCGTTCGCTTCGTACATCATGCTTATCATGCGCACGGTCAAAGCATGAGCCTCAATATTGGAACGAAGTTCCGACCTGTCGATGTCACCCGCAATGAAGCCGAGAAACTCACGCAAGCAAGCTTCCTTTACCTGCTCGTTATAGAGCAGTCCGCTGTCGTAGCCGTGCGTTGACTTTGTAGAGATCGCTCCCAGGTTCGAGCCATGTGCGTCGCGCAAACCCTTTGTGATGCAGGCGAATGCTCGCGGTGGCTACGGTCTCCTCGCAGCGATCAAACTCAATCATCGCGCTGGCATCGATTTCCCCGAACGATGACATCGCACTTTTCAGCTCGAAATCGGACATCGGGCATGCTGTTTCGTAGTCCTTCCCGAAGTAGCGAACGTAATCTGCACGATGAACCTGTTCGACAAAACCCGCCGGCATAACAAAGCTTGAAGTCAATGCTATTGCGTCAGGTCTTTTTGCGTCGATCAAGCCTGCGTTGCGAAAGCAGTTGACCATGTCAACGCAGTGATAACCGCTATGGGAAAGCTTGCCGTACCCCTGGTTATAAGGATGATAGTTTTGACTAATGATTTCCGACTGTAGTCGCCACTGACCATCGCAATGCTCGGATGCGATGTTGGTAACGGGACAACCGGTTTCATCACGCACTTCTTCGATCAGCTTCATCACATGTTGAAACCCAGGATGAAACCGCCGATGGCTATTGGCCAACAAGCAAGTATTTGCACCGCTTAACTGCAATTGAGAATATCGTTCCAAGACCTGGCAGTAGTCATCCCACAGTCCCCGAGCCTGACCAACATCATGAGCAACATCCCGCCGAGTCGTAAGCGGCTTATCGACAAGCACATTCAGTCCGCGATCCAATGCCCAATCGAGATAGGCTCGGTGCATAAGCGGCTCCGTGCTAATGATGACAGCGTTGATCTGTTGTTTCGAAGTCCATCCAAATTTTGTGGGGCATTGGTATCCCTATTCTGTCTTGTGAGCTGTAGCCGACGAACATAGAATCTGCGGTAATCGAACAACTAACGAAGACAAGGTTTTGTATGAACAGCGGCCAGGAGGAAACCGAAGGTCATTCACTTTCGAAAGCGATTCTCGCTGGCGACCCAAATGCATGGGGCGAATTTCTTTCCGAGTACGGCGATGCACTTCGGCGAGTTGCCGAAAAGCACTCACGTTCCGCGAAATTGCAGTCGGTGGTTTCTTGGGAGGACATATTTCAAGGCTTCTTCACCGACAAGCTAATTGCTCACAAAGAAGGAATGTTCTCGGCAACATCTCGTGGCGAAGTCCCTCTAAAACCCCGTTTGCTGGCTAGCCTGGGGAACTACTGCAACGATTTGTATCGACGGAAATTAACTCTTCGAAATGAGTCGACGCTCGATGCAAGGGTTAGCCAAAAAGCGGTGGATGTTTTTCATTATGATGAACCGAGATTGATTCGTCGGCGAATTGCCGAACAGCAACTTGCGATTCGCTCAACGTTTCAGCAAAATTTACGAATTCAGGTTCCGCAGCAGGAAATATTGTTGTTGCAAGAACGCATTTGGATAGCTGAACAGTTCGCTGCGTTTTACTGCAAAGGAAGTGATTCGAAGTCTGAAAAAGATCAATTTGCACTCCAGTGCGAAAGCCTCTATCCCTTCACCGAAAGCGAAGCGGATGTACGTATTCCGGAAAGTAATGAACCGTTGTCAAATGTTTGGCACGCTATCGCTTCAGCGCTAGTCAATCCTCCCTTTTGTGCAGATGCCCTGATCGTCGCAAATTATCTTAGGATTCCACGCAATACATGGACCAAGTGGGTGGGGCGTGCCCGAAAGCAAGTGGTCGATCATATCGGTATTTATCAAGCCAAAGAATTTTTTCCGAATTGGCCGAGTGGATTGTTTGCAAAAACCTAACCAGTCTAAACGCAGAAAGACAAGAAATGATCCAGATAAAAAAAACAACCATCTCGACGGGTGAGGCAATTGAGATTTCAATTTTTGCATCGCATAACGAAGCTCTTTCGCAGATCTGTGATCCTGTTTTAACGAGGCCGGAATCCCAACTTTGGTCAATCTTGCTTGGAAAGTATCGTCAAGTAGTGGATCCGACTGAAGATCGCGAGCTTAATAAACTGGCCGTTGCTTTTTGGGAGGGAGAAGAAAATGAGTCTCTTCAAAATCTATACGACGGCTACTCGGAAGCTGTTACCAATGACCTACATTCTGCATGTCGGTATTCGTGGTACTGGATACAAAATCACTACGAGGAAATTCGTTACTTCGGGATAGGGTTACATGGTATCCGCGTCGTCTGGGCTATGTCGACCGTGGTATCCGCAATGTTGCCGAGCGACGAGAACGGTAAACCCAACAGGTCCGTCTCATACCATGATCGCTTGACTAATCCCCCACCAAGACGGTCGTCAAAACAAATTCCGAAGGTGTTTCGAGCGGCCACGGACCGGAATCAGTTCGAAATATTCAAAAACAGCTGGCGAAGTGTCAGAAACGAGTATTTGACTGCGTTTAAGGAGAAGAACGCCAAATCGCGTTGCGCACAATTCACAGAAAGACAGACAATTCCATTCCACGAATGGCAAGAACTCAGAACTCAGAACTGCCACTAAACCTAGTCCTTAACGCCAAGTTGATCGAAGCGATGGAAAACGAAGATAATCAGGATAGTGGCTGTTTAATTCCAACCCCGCAGTGGCTAGTGTTGGGCGAAATCGACGCGTTAAATTCTTTCTGGCCATTGGTACGAGAGGATGAAGACATTGGCCCTAGAGAAGCTGTCAGTGTACTTTCAACATGGGCCCATGCGAGACGATTTTCGCCGGAAACAAAAGATGCATCACTGGTTGAGCGATTGAACGCCTTGGTCCAAGGCGATTTAACCCAACTTGTCGAATCCGTTTTGAAATTTGATTTTCCTGATGATTGTGTCGAGTCCGGCAAGGAACTTGACGAAGCTTGGGATTTTCTAATTGAGTCAGATAAAATTGATGATTTAGAGTGTGCGATTCGGGAAATGTTCTACTCACTGGATCGATTTTCTCTTGCGATTTACGCCGTTGGCCGGCTGGCTCCTTATCTGTGTTCGAGCCCCCAATTTCAAGACCTTCAACGCCGTCTAGATTCTGCGGAAGAGTATCTACAACTCAATGCCGATGTCTTTCTGTCCGCGGCTATTTATGCATCGACTTTGTTTGATGCGTATCGCCCTGATCTTTTTGACTTTGATCAGCAACTTTGGGAAACCACGCTGAAGCATCGCTGTCTCCAAGAGTTGATTGATGATCAGTTGAATGAAAATCAACAAACCAAGATTGATCCTCGTATTTTTGGTCAGTTGCTGGAAGGGAAACGCGAATCAATGTCGAGCGTGGAAAGGGTAACTCTAGAAGCATTTCGAGAAACGCCTCCAAGTTATCTTGAGCATGGGAAACTCGACGACGTCCAACTAAATGTTGGGCAGAAATTGAGATCTGAAAAACAAAGTACGACTAGGGCTCCAATTTTCTCGGCAATAGAATCGGTGCAAAACGAGTGGCACAATTGGAATGATCGTCAACGAGAACGACGTGAAAAAATCGAGGCGGAGTCTTCATTGAGACAGGCGGCAGAGGCGTTAGGAACGCCTGGAATTGACAAAGTCGATTGGAATAGCAGATTGGGTATTGTGGTTGACGATCCAAATGTGAGTGTTCAAATCGGACAAAAGCGGCTTAACGATGTTGATTGGGAACTATCCGTATCTTTGATCGGTCCAACTACCGAAATAGCCAAGTATCAATCGATGGAAGTCAAGTTTAGCCAAAGCTTAGAGCAACGATGTGGTTTTGAGCACGACTATTCAGCAGTCCAATTCATGCATAGCCAGTCCCTCGACTCGTTAGTCTTGATTAACTCAACTGGTGTTCGGCGGCGGGTGAGTTTCGAAGGGAAAATTGATGTCGAGTGATCACCAGTGAAAATCCAACAGTTCGAAACCCGTTGTTTACAACTCTTCGCTTAATAAATTTCTGGAACCGCGTGATACGTCGATTTTCGACAACGACTCTGGAATATCACATGGAAAGGGCTGCTCGTGTCGCAAGCCGCTAGGCAGTCTTTTTTTAGCCATTAGACAGCGAGGGTTCTCGAATAGAGTCGTGAATTGGTTCAAAAAAATAGATTATCCAAACGAGGCCGTTAAGGTTCGCAACGTCGCGACGCCTCGAGTTAGTAGTGTGTAACCGGTTACTCAGGCC
>JAYVPE010000274.1:0-6293 GCA_043757575.1 Pirellula sp. | reverse complement strand
CATCGCCCGGACTGCGAACCGCACCGCTGGCCGCTTGCGCGAGGCCCGCGTGGTTGACATAGGTTCCATCGCGTTCCGCAAATGAACCGGAAGCGAGAACGATATCCGCTCGTTCGCTGAGCGGTGATGCGAATATATCTTGCACGATCAATAGCGATGGTTTTCCAACCGCCCGATCAATGGATTCGGTTACCCAACCAAGGTCGTAGCCGCCGACGAAATACCAAGCGGTCGCATCCTCGCGAGCAACCGTTTGATCCAGCGTGACGAGCTCACCTTCAAAGTGACGAAGGATGGCTTCAACGCCCAATCGGTTAGGACACTTTTCAGATCGGATCGTAAACTTCACTTTGCCCGCAGTCGGCGATTCTCCCTTGGGTCCCTTGGGATATTTATCATCGATACCGACGACCGGCACGCGGCCGAGAACCAAACGCACTCGTTTGTCCAGGCTCTTGAGATAGCTGGCTAATAAATACGCTTCTTCGACCGACATGAAAGGGGACAAAACAGCAACGAATCCACGAGCGTCGGTCTTGATCGCGTCCTTGATCTTGGACCGAGTGAACGACAAAACATCGGTCCAGGGGTCGGCAAAATTCAAGTCACCGTAACCGTTGGTTTTAGATTGCTTTTTCGATAATGCTGTCGCTGCCGCCGAGACGCACGCGTCGGAGAGCTTGGGCTTTTGCAGTCTGCGTTCATCGTGAATGTACTTGAACCCAAAACGACCGTCATCGCACATAAAGTGCCCTTGAGCAAGCGGGTTGTCACGTGGTCTCAACCGGTAAACCTTATCTTCATTTTGGTCGACATGGATACTGCAACCTGTTGAACAACCGGTGCAAACGCTGCTAGCGCTCTTGAGCCACCAAACCCGTTTTTTGTACAAAAAGTCTTTGCTACACAACGCACCGACTGGGCACAAATCCACCACGTTGCCCGCAAGTTTATTATCGCATGGCGCGCCCGGGAAGATATCGATTTCCTCGTGGCTACCACGATTGGTGACCTGTAATTCAGATGTGCCGCTGATCTCACGCGTAAATCGAACGCACCGCGTGCACATAACGCAACGATCGGTAAACAAAGCAATTTGTGCGCCAATGTAATACTTGTCCATCCGCTGAATCTTGGGCTCATCCAAACGGCTTACGGCGTTACCGTATTTGAACGTGTAGTCTTGCAAGTAGCATTCGCCTGCTTGATCACAGATGGAGCAGTCGAGTGGGTGATTGAGCAACAGTAACTCAAGCGTCATTTGCTGAGCGGTTTTCACTTTTTCCGAATCGGTCCGAATGACCGTACCGTCTTTGACAGGCGTTTGGCAACCAGGAACCAACTTTGCGCCCATAACCACAGTTCCGTCGGGCTTCTTTTCGCCCACTTCCACCAAGCACATGCGGCAGGATGCGACGACGGACAAAGCCTCGTGCCAGCAGTAATGCGGGATCTCGAAGCCAGCCTTACGAGCCGCGAGAATGCAATTGTCTTTTGCATGCGCATCAACTTCGATATCGTTAACGATTACCTTTGCCACTTGTTTCGTTTCCGGAATGGTGTGGATGGGATTGTTCTTAATGCGCGCTGGCCAAAATTCGGCTTTCGCTCTTTCGACCGCTCTGAATATATTCTTCAAATTCCCCTCGGAACTTGTTGATCGCTGTCTTCATCGGCCAAGCGGCTCCGTCCGCCAAACCACAGATCGTCGTTCCTGGAATAGTTCCGATTGACGAAGAGATCTCAAGCAACACATCGATGTCACTCAGCTTGCCGCGCCCTTCTCGAATGCGTTCAAGAATCTTGGCCGACCAAGCGGTCCCTTCGCGACAAGGGGTGCATTGGCCACATGACTCATGAGCAAAAAAACGGCAAGAGTTGTAGAGTACGTCGATCATGCTCGTATGGTCGTCAATCACAATAACGGCTGCGGTGCCCAGTCCCAAACAACCAACGCTGCCAGGGCCTGCAAAATCGAGTGGCGTGTCGAGTTCTTTTTCGCTCATGAATCCCATGCTGATACCGCCAGGCACAACGGCTTTGGCTTTGCGACCCTTCCAAACTCCACCGCCGTGTTTGTCGATCAGGTCACGTGCCGAAATGCCCATCGGCAATTCGACCAGACCCGGCTTATTGACGTGTCCGCTTATGCAGTAAAGCTTCGGACCATACGAGCCAGCATCACGAGGGTTTTTGGGATCCTTTGGAATGCCCATCGTCATAAACCATTCAGCCCCACGATTGATAATGTGCGGGATGCAAGCCATCGTCTCTACGTTATTCACGACCGTTGGCCGGCGGAATGCTCCTTCGATTGCAGGAAACGGAGGCTTGATACGTGGCCAAGCACGCTTGCCCTCAAGGCTTTCAATGAGTCCCGTCTCTTCACCACAAATATAGGCACATGCACCGCGATGCAGGTGCACATCCAAGTCGTAACCGGACCCAAGAATGTTCTTGCCCAGCAAGTTGTTGTCGTACATCTCATCGATCGCGTCTTTGAGTACACGATAACATCGTCCATATTCGTACCTTAGGTAGAAATAGGCTGTCGTAGTTCGCGTTGCAAAACTACTGATGACGATCCCTTCGAGGACTTGATGTGGGTCTTGTTCGATCAATACTCGATTGTTGAAAGTGCCAGGTTCGCTTTCGTCTCCGTTGACGCAAAGGTATACCGGTCCGCTGAGTTCCTTGGGCAGAAAAGTCCATTTGAGACCGGTCGGAAATCCGGCTCCGCCACGGCCGCGTAGCCCGGACGCTTTAACGACGTCAATGACTTCCGTGTTCTTCATGGCCAACGCTTTGGCAAGTGCAGAATAGCCACCATCCGCTTTATAGGTTGCCAGCTTATGGCTATTCGGTTTACCCTGTCTGGCTAGCAGAATTGGCTTAAATTCTTCATTGCTCATGTTTGACCTCGTACTTGCTTTTCCACATAGTCCGCAGAGACACACAAGCTCAACTCATCGTCGATCAACATGCAGGGAGCACCATCGCAGGCACCTAGGCACTCGGCCAACTCCAAGGTCACTTCGCCATCTGCCGTCGTTTGTCCAGGCTGTATCCCCCATCGTTCACACAATTCGGCAAGCAATTCTTCTCCACCCCGCAACATGCAAGGAAGAGATCGGCAAATCCAAATACGTTTCTTTCCAAGCGGATTCTCTTCGGTTCGAAAGAAGCCATAGAACGAAAGTGTGTCGTTGATCTGCGCAGGCGACAGCTCTAGAATATCAGCGATCTCCTTGATTGCCTTGCGACTGACGCAGCCATTTTCTTCTTGGACGACGTGCAATGCGGGGAGTGTGACCGCTTGTTTGCTTGGGTAGCGACCGAGATGATCCTCGATCACTTTCTTTGCATTGCTACTCAATTCGCTCATCGATCCAGCTCCGCAGCAATGATGTTAATACTACCTAGAACAGCCACAACATCGCTCAACATGCAGCCTCGTATCAGTTTCGAAAACAACGCAAAGTGCAATAGAGAGGGCGGACGCGTTCGAGCCCGATAGGCCCGAAAGGAGCCATCGCCAACGAGGTAATAGCCAAGTTCGCCATTAGGCGATTCGGTCGCGGCGTAGATCGATTCTTTGGGAGCTTCCATCTGACGATTGGGCATAATGCTCTCAAAATGGTGTATCAACCCTTCGATACTTCGATAGACTTCTTTCTTGTCCGGCATTCCGGCCTTGCCCGTATCGGCAGCGAATATTGGGCCCTTCGGCAATTTGTCGATCGCTTGTTCAATGATCTTGATGCTTTCAAGCATCTCCATCATTCGCACTTGAAATCGAGCATAGCAATCGCCACCTTGGCTTGCGCACACATCAAAATCGAAATCATTGTAAGCAAGATAAGGCTCATCGCGACGAAGATCGCGAACGACTCCACTGGCTCGGGCAATAGGTCCGGTCGCTCCACCCGCAATCGCTTCTTCCCGAGAGAGTACTCCTACATCGCGGGTGCGTTCAACGAAGATTCTATTCTTCATGACCAAACCGCTGAAGTCGCGATAGACCTTTGGGAAATTTCGGACAAAATCGCGCACCATTTTGACCCAGTCGTCAGTCACGTCGTAGAGCAAACCACCGACTCGAGTGTAGGACGTGTGAAATCGCTGCCCCGATGCCCGCTCGCAAATCTCGTAAATCGTTTCGCGCTCGTTGAGCGCATACATGAATGCAGTTGCGCCACCTAGGTCCAATACACAAGCGCCCAAACATAGCAAATGATCGTGCAGTCGCATCAATTCGGCAAAGATCGTCCGAATGTATTTGCATCGCGGAGTAAGCTCGATATCGAGCAATTTCTCAACCGCATGGTGCCACGCAATTTCGTTGGCCATGGGCGAAATATAATTCATGCGGTCGACGATAGTGACGTATTGGTTGAAGTCCAATACTTCACCAAGCTTTTCGAAGCCGCTGTGCAAAAAACCAATGTCGGGCTCCGCATCGACTACCATTTCGCCGTCGAGTTGCAGCACCAAACGCAGCGTCGTATGCGTGGCCGGATGCTGCGGTCCAAAATTGAGCGTCCAGAGCCCTTCGCGTTTGTTGGCGTCAAGGTCCGGGCTATCGAGCAGTTCTAAAGGCATGCTGAAAAACGTCTCCTAACTTTCCGCTCGTGTGATGACTGGAAAATTATGACGCTCGCCTCTTCCTTTGACTGGATAGTCTTTCCGCAACGGAAAAGACTGAAACTCCTGTGGCAACAACAAGCGTTTGAAGTTGGGATGGCCGGCGAATTCGATGCCGTACATGTCGTAGACTTCACGCTCAAGCCAATCGGCACCAAACCAAACCGATGTCGCCGAAGGGATCGTTAAATCAGGTTCGTTCAGATAAATCTTTGCAATCAATCGAAGTCCTGTATCGATGTTGAGCAAGCAGTAGACGACTTCAAATCGATCGTTCACATTGCCGTACTCCAGCAGATCGACCGCAGTCAAATCGGTCAATTGATCGAACCCAACTGCTTTGAATGCGTTTAAACATTTCAAGAGATCTCCAGCCGGACAAATCACGCGGGTTTGGTTCCTAAACTCGGACCATTCGAGCGCGACACCTGGAAGCAATTCCGCGAGTCGCGTTTTCATGGCCTCGATTTCGCCTGTTGAAAAGTTGGTGGTTTCGTTTTCCATGTTCGGACGCGGCTAATTGGAATGGACAATAATCTAGGAAATCGGAAAGTTTTAATGAACTGGATCGTAATTTGGATCTTCGAGCTTGAAACCGTTGCGTTCGCGGATTCGCATCAACTCGTCCTCGTCGAATCGAGTCGGCCCCTCCGGAAGAATGCGCAACTTGAATTCGCGTGCGTTCACCGTACCGCCTGATTGGATCTTTTCCTGTAGATCAATAATAGAGCGAATCAATTGCTCAGGTCTCGGCGGGCAGCCAGGGACATAAACGTCCACAGGCATGAACCGATCAATCCCTTGCACCACGGCATACGTGTCAAAAACACCACCCGTACAAGCACAAGCACCCATCGAGATGCACCACTTAGGTTCAGGCATTTGCAACCAAATCCGTTGCAGCACCGGCAGCATCTTCATCACAACGCGCCCCGCGACGATCATGAGATCGCATTGCCGCGGCGAAAAACGCATGACTTCGCTACCGAATCGAGAAAGATCATGCTTGCTAGCAGCCGTACTCATCAATTCTATTCCGCAGCAAGCTGTCGCAAAAGGCATGGGCCAAAGACTGTTTGCACGAGCCCATGAGGCTGCAGCATCCAACTTGGTCATGAAAATATTGTCACCAAGTTGCTTGTTTATTTGCGTCGCCAATCAAATACCCCTTTGCGATAAGCGACCATGTAGGCAAGGGCCAAGGTTGCCATCAAAAGAAGAAGGACCTCAAGAACTACAGGACGAAAGACTTTTGGGATACCGTCCGGGGCAAGTAGCGAAACGGCCCATGGATACACGAACAGCAATTCAACATCGAATACCAAGAAAAGGATCGCTATCAAATAGAATTTGACATCGAAAGGCTTTCGTGTATCCCCAATCGGGTCCATTCCGGACTCGTAGGGTGCTCCTTTTACTCGCGTTCTCTTGAGTGGAGCAACGATGTGAGGGAGCAACAGCGAGACAGCAGCAAAGCCGACGACGGCTATCAAATAGATAAGTATAGGTAAGTAATTCGCCACGACCAAATCCTGCGGATGGCAACTTTGTTAAAATTTTTCTCAAGATATTCTTGGTATTGTAGAGATCAGCGGTCATTTGTCATCCGCAGATTGGAAAGTATTCCCACGCCCGCCGAGAGGTCGTAC
>JAYVPE010000273.1:0-6296 GCA_043757575.1 Pirellula sp. | reverse complement strand
TCAACGAGGTGAGCAAGGCTGAATCCTGTTGCATAACAGCCCACAGCATCTGCTCAATGGTTCCTCGAAGTGAATCGTCGATTCGGCCAACCATACCGAAATCTAGCAGGGCGATGGTTCCGTCCTCTTGAATTAAGATGTTTCCCGGATGAGGATCTGCATGATAATGCCCTTTGAGGAAAATCGATTGGACGTAGAGCGACGAAACTCGTCTTGCAATTGCAATTCGATCTACGTCAGGCAAGGCATCGGGAGAGCTAAGGCAATGTATCGATTGTCCCTCGACTCGTTCCATCGTCAAAACGCGTGCGGACGATAGTTCCGCATAAGCGTGTGGGATAATAATCCCCTCAAAATTTTTTAGCGAGGCTTGAAACATGAGCAAATTGGACAGCTCACGAGAAAAACTTAGTTCACGCTTTATCGAACGCGACAATTGTTCGACAATGCCTCGAGGCTGCCAAACCGCAAACTCAGGAATACGTTCGGCAAGCATCGCCAATCCGCGAAGGACTTCCAAATCTTCGTTAACTTTTGATTGAATGTTAACATGCTGAACTTTGACAACGACCGGGGTGCCGTCGATCAACTTGGCCGCATGGACCTGCCCGATCGATGCAGAGGCCATTGAAAGCTCTGAAAATTCAGAAAACGCTTCGTTGATTGGCAGTTTCAACTCAGTTTCGACCACTGCTTTAATTTGTTCGAATGGGTCTGCTGGAACTTGGGACTGCAATTGTTGCAATTCGGCCGCTTGTTCGGAGCCAACCAAATCAGGACGCAACGACAGAACTTGGCCCAACTTAATAAAAGTTGGGCCAAGTTCCGTGAGAGCCATCCGAACTCGGGCTTCTCGTGAATAACTGGCTAACGGAACTCCCTGGTTATCTTTTAGCCAGTCTCTTATAAAATCGACACGTAGATTACTGAGCCAATCAGCCAATCCGTATCGGCGCAAAACGACAATGATCTCCTGCCATCGTCGGAGATTGCGATAGTAGCGTGGAAGCGAGCTAATTCTCATTTATTGGGCGACGCTTCAAGTTTCGAAGGGGGTGTTGATTCAGGCGATTTCGCCCCCATTGCTTTCGCCTCAACACGCTTCTTAAATTCTGAAAATTCCAAGTAACCAAAGTCGTAGACTGGCTCTTCATGCGTCGTTTCCTTGGTCCAATTCAATTCCACTCGAGTGCCTAAGTAATCGACCACGATTTTATTCTGGTCTGCAAGTATCTCTTGCGAGAATGCCAGGCCACGAATGACAGGCAGGTCATCACGGCTATAAAGCACGTGTCCGTTTCGAATGTCGATCATGGCGATGGACATGAAATCAACTGCTTTGTCTACGACCTTAGGCATTTTCAGTATGCGAAGAAAAACCGCTACTGGCGAGTTTCTGTTCTGCGCAATTGGAAAGTGAAATTGTCGTACAGCAGAACTCTGGTCCCAAACATTGCTTACGTCCTTTGCAGAGAGCGCTAAGAGCCGACCGGCAATTGGAGTGAAGGTCGGATCGCTTACATCTGGTCCTACATTGAACTTGTCCAGCTTATTGGCCGAGCTATACTGCATTACTAGCATCGTATCTCCAAAACGCTGCACAGAAACTTGACTGAACTTCAGATCGCTCACATCTTGACGAATGAATTCCTTCTCGTCCACTAAGTTCCAGTAGGTTAGTTCTCCAGACATTTGCAATATTATTATTCCCGTATCACCGTCGATTGCAATCTTGGTGCCGACTGAGAACTCTTTGTCGAACACGATCCTGCCATCAACTGAGTCCACCAGTCTTAGCCCATACTGTTTTTGAGCATCCATCGCCATCAACCAGTAGCGTCCGATCGAGGCGATAGCCGACCGACCGTCGTCAGCCAATGGAACTTCACTTAATGTTGCTCCATCCTGGACGTTGAGATGGAGGATTAAACGGTTCTTTGGATGGTGCACGAGCAACTTTCCTTGATGCGATGCAAACGTGCAGCCCTTAAATCCAGTTCGTGTCCAAACTTTTGCTCCCGTAGTTAGATCCAAGCATGTCAACTCGTCGTTTAAAAGGATGATGATGCCGTTTCGCGATACAGAGGCTACCCGAAATGCGCCCTTTATGATCGGCAATCCCCAGATATTCAGGTCCAGTGCCGTTTTGCTCCTTTCTCTTTCTCTCTCGACATTTTCGATCTCAAATTGTTCTCGCCAGAGCACGCCTTCTTGATCTCGCGTGAAGCCACTAAGAGTGTCGACCACTATTAACTGGCGATTAATTTCCAATACTACAATACTGTCGACTGAGTACACATTCGGGATGGCCGATTTTTCCTGATTTCCAATGTCTGCATAAATCTGAAATTCTTCGCCTCTGGCACCGTTTGAAAAAACCAAATTGGACGCCCCCGAAGAAATCTCCCACCCGGTCAATGAGTCTCCTATTCGCGTTTTCCATTTGCATGCCATGCTCGAGTCCAGTTGAGTCGTCCTAAGTAAGGGAGGAACATCGATTTGACTGGTCGTGACCTGAACCTTTCCGGTTGGCCAATCGCCAATTGGCTTGGAGGGTGTGCTCCGGTCAAGACCTGAAACCTGTGAGGCAGGAGCAGGTTGGGTGAAGTCTCCTGCGATCTCCCGAATAATTATGTTTAAACGATCCAAGTCATTGTCCAGATAGCGCGCAGCGACATTAACGCGATTCGTTCGAACATATATACTGGCCAGAATTTCTTTACGCCGAATTGCATCCAAGGATTTGGGATCTGCCATGTCAAGAAACCCATCCGAGGTAAGCAACCGTTCCGCTTGCAAATAGTCTTTTTGCAATACCAGCGATTTTGCTGATTCCAGTCTGAATGGTTCGGTTTCGCGAATGGACTCAAAGTGCCCAAGTTTGACTCGTCGAATATGGGACGGAAGTTTTTCAAGCAATTTTAGTTCAGCAGCGATTAGCGGTTTTGTTTCTTCCAACTCCTTTTGCGTCATTTTTCCCATCGAATTGCGAACCTGAGTCGCAATCCAACGATCTTCCTGAATCGACCAGTTCGGGGTGAGGAACATGGTTGCGATTCCCGACATCTGCTCCTGCCGTTGCGTTGTGCGAAGGTTGGAAAGTTTTATCAGAGTCGACAATGTATCTTTGTGTCGTCCTTGTCTCTGAAATCCGTTGACCAAGAGATGCAGGAAGGGAACTCTATCGCGGTCAATCGCCAGATTTTCAAATGGATCGACTCGATCTACGAACTTGTCAAAGTCAGCGGTCAATGCAGCGATGCCCGCTTTGTTGATCAGGAGAATTACCTCAGCGTTGTTCGGATCGATTTTGCGAGCCCGATCAAGAAAATTCAAAGCAGCGTCGAAGTCACCTTGGGCTAGTGCCAGTTCGCCTTGTTGAGCGAGACCGAGTGGAGACACCGAGTTTCGTTGCAATTCTTCTTTGAGCTGCGTTTGAAAAGCCTCGCGAACCGAATAGCAATCCAATTCGAAAGGGGTCGCACAAATCAGCCGATCACCAACCGAAATCATGTTTCCTAGTGGCTGTTCAACTCGAACGGATTCCGCAACTTTGCCACTCGCGAGATCGATCTGCAAAATTGTTTGACCTGAAGTCGGTAGGAAATAAGTGCCCTCCTTTCGGACGCCACGTCCGATCACTTGCTGTGCGTTGGGAAGTTCAATTCGAGGCCATTGGCTGACACCGGTCTTAAGATCAACTGCCGCGATTGCCGTTTGACAAACGATTACGGCGATGTCCTTCCAAACACCCGCAACGTATCGAATTTGGTCGACCTTAGAATTGTCAAGTCTCCAAAGGACCGTTCCGTCGTCGATTTTGATTCCGTAGGCTTCATCGCCGTCGGAAGGTGCAAAAAGCACGACGCCATCGCTGATAACGACAGAGGTGTCTGCTGAACGCGGCGTCAAGGGAGAAAAATCCACCAAGTCCAATTGTCCGAACGGGCTAAATTGATTGGCATTCACAAGAGTAGGCTTGATCGGATACTTGAATGCCCACAGCATAGAGCGATTCGCTTTATCGAATGCGACCAAGTAACCAGAAATCGTAGGGCAGATAATGATTGCCCCATCCGCAGCAGGCATTGCACCCGTACTTCTGCGCATCAAGTCGCTTGAAATCGTGCTATAGTTCGTCGTGATCGGTTGTCGCCAAATCAACTTTCCAGTCTCGGGTGTTAACGCAAACAAGTACAAGTCGCTATTTAGCTCACCCAAAACGAGCAACTCGTTTTCGTGTGGCAGAGGCGCACCAAGGAAAAGTGTTCCTGCCAACTTCGGTTCGGTTTGACTCTTTTGGCCACCCACTTCCCATTTTGCTTTGCCTTCCTCGCGTACGCTCCAGCACTGCAACACATTGTAAGAGCGATACCCCTGGGGTTTGGCTACGCGAGCGTTTGGACCCAACGCAAAACTTTCGGAGATGTCGAGTGCAGGAAGCTCGCTAATATTGTAGATTCTCTCACCATCGCTTGAGATTGCTCCCAAAAGTGTTTCCCCCCACACGCGTTTTGATAAGTAGTCTGGGGCAGGCAAATTGAAGGAATGGCTATCGCGGTTTGGATACCGATCCATTGAAAATCCTATAGGCATGCCGCTGTAGGGGCATTCAAACCCTTTCAGTCCCGTTTTCGCATCAATTCCTACGATGCGCTGATCGTATGTCGTCGTGATGACCCATGGTCCTACGCTGATTGGAGATCGAGATGGAATGAAGCTAGATTTCCCATCGGCTAGCTTTTCTTTAAGAGTGAGATCCAAATTGTCCTTGTGTTGCTGGGATTCGTGCAACTCAGCATGCCATCGCAGAGTAGGCAGTGGGATTCCAGCATTTGTATTAGCGTTACGACTTACGTTGCCATTTAGATAGTATGGCTGTTTTATCACGCGTTGAACTGTTTGCTGACCATGCAGCTCCATCTTCTCTAAAGTGTTCTTAGAAACTACCGACCTTGTGTCCCAATTGATCTTTGTACCTTTCCAGTTCAGATCGACATTGTTGAACTGGGTACGCGTTGCTTCAATGAAGCTCAGGGCTTCTGTTTGCATGCCTGCGCTTTGAAACGCGGCAGCAGTAAGGATTCCCAATTCAGGACCCAATCGTTCCAACGCACTTTTTTGCCGAATAACTCGAGCAAACACTCTGGCCGCGCGTCGCGCGTCACCCTTTCTTAACCAATGTACACCCAATATCATTGAGGCATCTTGGCCTGAAGACGTAAACCCATACTTCCCAACGACGCTCGCAATCTTACCCCAATTCGATTCCGCGATAGCACTATCGAGCATTTGGCTCGCCAGGGAGCCGTACCGCAAATCTACGATTTTCGTGGCTTCGGCGGGGAGTGATTCGATAAGTTCATAGGCGCGTTGAAACACTGTCCCTTTGGAACTTTTTAATGTATTCTCTTCGGCGGGCTTTTCTGCAGAGTCGGGCAGTTCTTCTTTATCAAGAAAAAAGTCGACGCCTGTAAGGTCATCTTGGCGTGCCTGCTCCAGACCAAGCAAAATCCCTAGAGTAAAAGTTGCTTCACTCCATTGCTCATTCTTGATTCGTTGTTCTGCTTCTTGTAACAGGACGAGAACTTCTCGCGGCGCGGCCGTCAATACAACTTCCATGTTGATTGTAGAAGTTCGTTGCCTGGGCCTGGGCCGCTGAGCGTTCGCGATAGATATTCCCAACCCAGGTACACACTCAACGGCAAAGCAAGCGATCGCCAATATCGCAATTAGTCGAAATGGCGAATCCATCCGTTGTTTTTGCATTTTCTTTGGTCCAAAAAATCCCGAAACTTGCTTAACTGCATGATTTGAATTCCCAAGTTTACCCGGTTTCAGTCATTTTTGCAGAACAAACGGCAATTCAAAGCGCATGCCTAGTGTCGTTTTGACCGCTTGAACGGATAGAACCGACAAAAGTCTCCGATTTGCCAGCATTTTCATTCTCTTGGAACTCGTTGCCCGGAGGATGTTGCAACCAGCTACATTGAGAAATGGCGATTGGAATACAGACGCTTTTCCTCGAACACGAAGCCGACGAAGTCCAGTAACCCGCTTCAACAGACTTTTGGTCGATTCGATACCGCGACGTTTGCGTTACTTGGTCTTGAAGTCTTGTTTACTTCCAACCACCAATTAATTGGTCCATCCGGCTTTGCTGTGGATTTGGTAGAATCTCGGTTTTGGAAATGTCGGAATGCCAATGTGAATTGGGATGCTTTTCGAAAAGCTTGCTGCGCGTGTGCGAACGCGGTTCGTCAGTCCAAACTTGGCCACCTGAAGCCGCCGAAACC
>JAYVPE010000272.1:0-6296 GCA_043757575.1 Pirellula sp. | reverse complement strand
TCATGGGAGGTACGAAACCGAGCCCGTCATCTGATCGGCCGAAGCTCGGATAGCAACCGCCGCGAATCAACTGCGAAATCGGTTTACTATGACAATCGATCCACACCTAGCGGATCGGCTGAAAAACATTTTGCGCATAGCGCCGTCGAGAAGACACAAAACCAAAGCACCAGGTCGTTGCGAGCGTTCATGGCAGAATCGAATCTAGGATTTGGGAGGGATAAGGGGGTTTGGAAGGGCAGGTAGGTTAGTTTTTGTTAAATGAATGCCGCATTCTAATCAAAAATTTCTTAAAAAACTAAAGTCCTGTTGGGCTGAGGTTGCTCTGCGAAAGTTCTTTTGTGTATTCAGTGAGGGAGTCACGTCCCACCCCCCGACCCTTGATAGGCTACGCATGATATCTAAAAGAGCGCTGATAAATCGATTGGTCATTCCTGCAACCTTAGTTCTCAATGGATCGTTGGTTTTTGCGCAAATGGGTGGCGGGGCACCTGGTGGCAATGCTCCTGCGTTCGTGGATCCAAAGTTTAGCGATAAACTCTACGAAGCTGGCGGACCGCAGGGCCGAGAGGCCAAAGAGGGGGCGATTATTTTGTCTGTGAGTATCGAGGGAAACAATAGCATCTCTCAAAATTTTATCCTCTCCACCATGCAGTCGCGGGAGGATCGAACGTTCGACAAGGAAACGTTTAATCGAGACATCAGCACACTTTATCGAACGAATCTATTTAAAAAGATTACACCCTACTTTACGGAAAGCCAGGGTGGAGTTCACATCCGATTGATCGTGGACGAACGACCGATCATTAAAGCTGTAATCTTTAGAGGCAACCAACACCTCGACGATCGTCAACTTAGCAAACATGCTGGCATCCAAAAAGGAGATCCATTGGACCCGATCTCAATCAATTCCGCCAAGTCTCGCTTAATCGAATTGTACCAGGACAAGGGGATGAATCAGATAGATATCCAGATTATCCAAGGACTCAAACCTGGTCAACGCGAAGTCGAGTTCCTTGTAAACGAAGGTCCTGTCGAGAGACTCAATAAAATTCGCTTTGTTGGTAACCATGCATTCTCGACTGATATCCTAAAGACCAAAATCAGTAGCCGCGATGCTTTGGGTGGAATTAGATCGTATTTGTTCAATTTAGCCTCGGACTTCAAGATGGAGGCCGATCGAGACGCCCTAATGGGATACTACCGATCCTTGGGTTACTTTGACGCTCGAGTCGAGTTTCGAAAGGACTACAACACCAACGGCGATTTTATTGATTTGACATTCGTCGTGTCTGAGGGACAACGTTACAAGATCAAGTCGGTGTCTATCGTTGGTACAAAGCGATATCAGCCTAGCGAACTATTGCCATACATGAAATTAAAGGCTGGCGAACCATTCCTCCAACCAAACAAACTGCACGATGAAAAGTTCTTGAGGGACGTCTATGGCGCTCAGGGACATATCTTTAGCGAGGTAATTGGCGAGCTGGTTTATCAACCCAACAGCGAAGTGGACGTTGTCTATAACGTCGGCGAAGGAGACGTCTACCGAGTTAGCGAAGTCCGTGTTCATATCGACGGTGACCACACCAAGGAACGTGTTGTGATGCAACCACTAGGCAAGATCCGGCCAGGAAGTATTGCGAATGGACCTGAAATCGATAACGCAGAGCGGCGTTTGAAGTACCTCAATATCTTTAACAATGACCCAAGCCAAGGGACCGTCCCTAACATACGAATTGAACCGCCAGCCGGCGTGGATCAAGAATTTGGCTCCTCTCGTTAGCATGCTTACAAAAGACTTTCAAGAAATGCTCGTTGCAATCGCGAACTGCGTGGACGAAACCAACCGTTGTTTTTAATCCAACTATGCCAAGCCCTATCAAACAAAACAAACCTGCCATGAAGCAACGCGATCGTCAAAGGATTAGCATTGTCGCAGTGTTGTTTGGTTCCATTGGCCTGGGGACGGCCCTTTGTTCGCCGATTCAGGCACAAGTTGTTGGACCGGGATACGGTTACACTTATGAAGGTAATGCGCCACCAGTCAACGGCCCCGCCTCAGGATATGCAAATGGCAACCCATATGGCTCAGGACAAGCGTATTCGGGTTCGCCAATTCCGAATCAATCCTTTCCAAATCCGTTGGTTCCGAACTATGGCAACGCTCCTGCAGTGAACGGACAGCAGACCGTGGGTCAGCCCATGTTTGGACAACCTGGTACGAACAACAGCAGTCCACAAACGATCGCTCCACCAACGTATAACAATCAACCAGTCCCTCCGCCGGGCGCACTCCTGCAGGCAGCACCACCGTTGGAAGAGCCATGGCAATTGGGATCCAGTTCGCCATTTTTGGACACCTCGCCTTATGGCTACAATCCGAAAATACGAGACATCCCAGTGGATGTGTATGTTCAAGAAGGCCAAACCGGCCGATTCTCCGTCGGCGGTTCGGTCAACAGCGATTTAGGTGTCGCTGGTAATTTCATCCTAGAAGAACGCAACTTCGATATTCGAAATTTTCCGCGCCGCCCGAGTGACATGCTCAATGGTGCGTTTCGAGGTGCGGGCCAGAATTTTCGGGCTGAACTGGTGCCTGGAAATCGAGTGCAGCGTTACACCCTTAATTGGACCGAGCCAAACTTGTTTGGATACTCACCCTTCAGTTTGTCTGTTGGCGGATTTTACTTTACCCGTATATACAAAGACTGGACGGAACAGCGGATTGGGGCTCGTGTGGCTGTAGGCTACGAAGTCACGCCAGACCTGTCTTTGACAACCGAACTACGAGGTGAGGATGTCAATATTACAAATATCAGAGTCGCTGGCGTTCCGGCGTTGGATCGCGTCGCCGGGAGCAACGATTTGTATACAGGCCGCGTTCGATTGGCTCACAATACCAGAGATAGTCCGTTCCTGCCGACTGAAGGGCACTTGATCGAATTGATATACGATCAAACGTTCGGTGAATTCGATTACCCGCGAGGTCAGATCAATCTCAGTCGGTACTTTTTAGTTCGAGAACGGGCCGACGGCGGCGGTAAACATACCTTTACCAGTTCGATGCGGCTAGGCTTCACAGGCGTTGATACACCGTTGTTCGAAAACTTCTTTGCAGGCGGTTTCTCAACAATGCGAGGTTTTGCTTTCCGCGGTGCAAGTCCTGTTCAGAACGGTGCCCAAGTGGGTGGTCGATTCCAAATGCTTGGAACTTTTGAGTATATGCTTCCAGTTACGGCCGATGATATGCTGCGAATGGTTGCCTTCGTCGACTATGGTACCATCGAGCAAGATATCGAACTCAATGCAAAGAATTTCCGAGTGGCACCAGGTTTTGGAGCACGCATTGCCGTGCCAGCACTTGGCCCAGCTCCACTCGCATTCGACTTCGCGTTCCCTGTTTCTTACGCGGAAACCGACAGTCGCCAAATCTTCTCGTTTACGATGGGGCTAACGCGATAACGTTGGATCGATGCATGGTCTTTGGAGTCGATCTACCCTGTTACTACGGGCCTCTAGAACTACTGTTCTATTTGGTCCGTCGCGAAGAATTACCGCTAGAAGATCTTTCGCTCGCCAAGATCACGCATCAGTACATGGAGTACCTGGAGGTATTAGAAATCTTGGATTTGGACGATGTCGGTGAGTTTATCGACATTACCAGTCAACTAATCGAGCTCAAAGCCAAGTCGGTACTACCCGTTTCCGACGCTGAATCTGCGAACGATCTTGGAGCCAATGGACAAGAACCTTCTATGCCACAATTGGTCGAGCGCCTTGTGCAATATAAACGCTTCCGGGACGCTGCCTCTTTGCTAGACGAGCAAAGTCGCCGATGGCAGCTCCGCTATTCTCGTCTAGCAAGTGATCTGCCGCCGCGAAGGATCGATGCGAACGAGCGTCTTATTGCAAAGGTTGAGGTATGGGATTTAGTCAGTGCATTCGGCAGAATCCTAAAGGCTCGGCAGAAAGCATCTCTTCACAGCATTCAATTCGACGATACGCCGATTCACGTTTACATGCATCGCATTCACGAACGGGTTCAAGAATCGAACCGCGTCGAGTTGCAGGATTTATTCGAAGTAGGCATGCATAAAAGTGCCCTTGTTGCAATGTTTCTGGCGACGCTCGAACTGACCAGACATCATGGTCTACATGCAATCCAAGAAACCGCAGATGGCCCACTCTATTTACAACCTGGCCCTGATTTTGCAGTCGAACTGGACGTTGCCCACGTAGAAAACCTAGGCAACGGTGCATTGGCAAATTCCAACATGCCCGTCGTACCACGCTAAAGTGAAATGCTCGCAGTCAAATGTGGGTCAGCGGCTCCGCCCGCTGACCATCACCCACCGCCGCTGGCTGGCAAACACCGCCGCTGACTAGCAAACACCCCCGCTGACTATCACCCACCCCCGCTGACTATCACACACCGCCGTTGACTATCACACACCCCCGCTGGCTGGCAAACGCCGCCCGCTGACTAGCCCAACTCCTGCGGGCGGAGCCGCAGGACCACTATTTCATCCCGTTAAAAACAGATCCACTGGATAGTTAACTTGCAACAAGCATAGGCCTCGAGCCGGAGCAGTTAAGTCCATCTGAGTACGCTCCCTCGATTCGAGAGCTGATACCATCCATCGCGGGCCGAAACGATCCGCCCCCACATCCCGCAATGCGCCAACAATGTTGCGTACCATGTTGTATAAAAATCCATTTGCTTCCACATCAATCCACACATCGACGCCATCCAGTGTTGGGATCGTACAAACCTCGATCGCATACACGGTCCGAGTGGTTGTAATCCGAGGGGAACCCGGCGTTTCAAAGCCCTTAAAATCGTGAGTGCCCACAAGAAACTGTGCCGCCTCCCGCATAGCTGAGTGGTCTAGCAAACGAGGAAGCCACCAATGAAACCGGTGGTTCATGACATCTCCCACTTTTGCATTTCGAATCGTGTATCGGTATCGCTTGCTGCGTGCGTCTCGAATCGGGTCGAAAGCGAGTAATACTTCTCGGCATTCGCGAACCACAATGTCATACGGCAAGTATCGATTGATCGCAAGAATCAGTTTGTCGGAACCATGATTCCAGTTTTGCAGTACAAACGCGCCGACTTGCCCCAACGCATGGACGCCAGAATCCGTTCGGCCACTCCCTTGAACATGAGTCCTTTCGCTCGTCGCTTTGGCGATTGCTTCGATCAATCGCTGCTGAATAGTGATCGCATTGATTTGAAGCTGCCAACCGCCATAGTCAGTTCCATCGTAAGCAATCGTTATTGCAAATTTCCGCGGCATGATCAAATTACTTTTTCTTGTCGTCCCAGCTTTCATCGCGTTGCATGAACATGAGATGCTGCCATGGCAGTCGATCATACTCTTTGGCCACTTTGAAGCCGTTTGCCGAGTATTCCTTTAGTATTTGAGCCTTGGTCATTTTGTGCTCGGCTCGAATCAGCACCGTTGGGTCCTCAGCCCGAAACTCAACAAGCGCGATCAGACCATTCGGCTTCAAGGCATTACGTAGCGCCGAGAGCATTTGAACAGGGTGAGAAAACTCATGGTAAACGTCCACCATCAATACCAAGTCGACCGATTTCTCCTGCAACTTGGGATCCCATAGTTCACCCAATACCGTTTCGACATTTTCAAGTTTCATTTCTGCCAGCCGTCGCGACAACTCTTGCAACATTTGCGGTTGAATATCGACCGCTACAACTTTGCCTGTGGGACCGACCCGAGGCGCCATTTGGACCGTATGGTACCCGTCCCCTGACCCTAAATCGCAGACCACTAGTCCATCTTTGAGATTCAGTTGTTCCAACATCTCTTGAGGATTTTCTTCTTGGATTCGTTCCGGACGACTTAGCCAATTCATGTGCGTATAAGCCATTGGCTGCGCGATACGTCGGCCCAAATATTTTGTTAGGCCCTTTGGCTCCTCCAGCTTTGCCCTACCGTCGATTTTGGATTGCTCTTGGCCAAAGGACGGTGGAATGGGAATGAAAAATGGGTCAGCGAAACTGAGAAGGATCACAGTAGTAATTTGGAGCGTTCCTCTCATTAGAGAACGCATGGATGTTTCTTTCATAGTGAGACTAATCCTCGAGCGGCATTGGTTGAAAGTAGGGATGCTTGGTGGACTCAAGATACGTCTCCAGGATCAATAGGGCCGCAACTTTGTCCACCTGTTTCTTACGCTTCTTGTGGGTCAGGTTGGCATCCCGAAGCAGTCGATTGGCAAGTGCAGTAGTGTAGCGTTCGTCGATAAAGCGAACGGGCCGCTCGGTG
>JAYVPE010000271.1:0-6299 GCA_043757575.1 Pirellula sp. | reverse complement strand
GCAAAGCTCTATAATGATCTGTAGTTAATTCGTTCATCCCAAAAGGATACCGAATCCCTGGCTTTTTCCTACCGACCCACTAAATTCCCCTAAGAACCTAATAAAAAACAAAACTCCCGATGTTAAGGTCGGGAGTTCAATTCGAATGTTTGTGTGCAAGAACTAGAATGCAATCCTCGTATTGACCCTTCTGTTGGAATGCTTGCATTTCAAGCCAACTCCGAGTCATTTGCTCATCTAGGCTTTGCCCCGAAAGATAATCCTCCTGAACGCCGCTACCCGATGTATCGGCCATGAGCATCGAGATGTCAAGCCCAAACATTGAAAAACTCCTCATTCGAGAAATATGCAGGCATGCAGTCCACACATTGGACAGTGGCATTTTGTGTTTTTTTCACAAAAACATACGTAAAATGGCAAGTTGCCTTGCGCATGCGAAAAAGTCACGCTATTATACGGAATAATGAAGTTGATTTGTCACAAAGATCGCCTTTCTGTGGATTTCTCACAAAACCTCCATGTTAATCAACTTTTCAGTCGAAAATTTTCGCTCCTTTGGTGACGAGCAGACGCTAAGTTTGATCGCAAGCTCCGCTCAGTCGGGGCATGAGGCGCATTGCGTGCCGATTCCGGCGTCGGATCAGCAGGCGCTGCGGGCATCGGTGATTTATGGCGCGAACGCAGCCGGGAAGTCGAATCTAGTGAAGGCGATCGACTTCGCTCGCGATCTGATTATCGGAGGCGCAGGGCCGAAAAAACGGATCGCGCTGAATCAGTTTCGCTTCACGGAAGACGCTGTCAAACCGTCGTCGTTCGAATTTCGATTTATGGTCGCTGATCGTGTGTTCGTTTACGGCTTCGATATCACAAAAGAAGAAGTGACTGCGGAATGGCTTTCGGCAACGACAGACAGCGGGCGTGAGTCGGACTTGTTCAGTCGCAATGGAAAGAAGATCGAATTCGGTGACTTCAAGAAGTTTGGCGAGGAGGCTGTTACGTCGTCCGAAGCACTGAAGGCACTGAAACTTCTTGGCGTGCGACCGAATCAACTCTTGCTGAATAAGATTGTTGATCTCGATCCGGAAAAACGAGGTACTTTGCTACATAACGTTGTTTGGTGGTTCACCGAATGTCTCGTGGTAATCTCACCCGATGCGACGTTCGCACCGATCATCGACTACCTTGCCGAAGACTCGTCGTTCAAGGATTTTGCCAGCCAGTTTTTGGGTACGATTGGTACCGGCATCGGCGGTCTTGGGATCAAACAAACGGCAATCAAAGCCGACCAGTTGCCCAAAGGTTTAATCGAGAGTTTGCAGTCGATCAACGAGGTCGAAGTCACGCCGATTGCAATCGGTGCGGGAATGAGTTTACAACTTGATCCCAATGATCCGGCAACGGTAATTCGTCGAAACCTCGCTTCGACGCATCGAGTTGGCGACAAAGAATACAACCTGCCCTTCCAAGAGGAGTCTGACGGTACACAGCGATTCCTCAATCTACTGCCGGCATTGTTTCGTTTGCATACTGGCTGCCAAGTTTTCGTGATTGACGAACTGGATCGCAGTTTGCATCCGCTGCTTGCCCATGCGCTGATCAAGTTCTTCGTTGAGTCGTGTCCTGGATCGTGTCAGCAGTTGATCGTAACGACGCATGAAACGCATTTACTCGACCTTGATTTGCTGAGGCGTGACGAGATTTGGTTTGTCGAAAAAGATGAACAGCAGCAATCGCATTTATACTCGCTCACTTCGATGAGCGTGCGCAAGGATTTGCGTATCGAAAAGAGTTACTTGCAGGGTCGCTTCGGAGCGGTACCATTTGTCGGCGGTATGGACAAGTTGCGAGAGCTGGTCGAGTGTCGATCAGGTTCGGGCAATGCGTAAGAACCGCCCGCTCAAGCGGGTCGACGGCGTTCATCGGGACGCGGTTCATCGCATCATCGAAGATTTGGTTGCTCAAGGCGTGATTCGGATTCCAAACTAAGCGATCCACGCTAAACGAACCAACTTGGCGCGACCAAGAACAGCGGGCCACTGGGGTGGACCCGGACATGGTTGATTTGATTTGCTTGCCATGTGGTAAAGGCCTGAGAAATATGCGGCGATTCGTCTGGTGTTGTGAGGCGCATATTGAGTTGGCGTTGGAGGTGCGATTGGGCAAGGTTTCCGTCGAACTTGGGCTCGCTTTCATCGAGTGATGTGTAAAGCGGCATCGACATGAGCTGGTAGTTCGTCAGAAAGCCTGAACCCTCCTGCGGCCGTGCGTTGATGTATGCGCAAAACTTAGATGGAGCGAAGTGACTGGTCGCTGCATCGTAAACGAAATACTTGATTGTTCGCTTGCCCCAGAGTTCCTGCCCTCGAGGAGTGCTGACTTCCTCGTTCCAGCGTTGTGCATTGCTGAAAACGTCAAACAGATCGCCTGCGTAGTGAAGCTCGTAGTCATCGCTCGCAGAAATCGCACTCGATACAAGCATCGCCCGAGCAACTTCAGCATTGGTGTCGATTGACTGTGTCAAGAGTTCTGCAATCGACAGGTGATTAAGACGTTTGATGTCACTGGGCGAAATGGTTGGCAGCAGCATGGTTTGAAACGCGCGCATGCCCACACGCCGCATAAGGAGAATCGTATTTGCGACTAAGTTGCGTCGGCCACGTGTTACGTGCGAGCTGACCATTGCGACGAACGTGTCGGTCGGTGCTTGCGGCTTGAATAGATGCGAGGTGGCAAACTTGGCGTGGTTGGCGACCGGATCGGCACGGCTGACTTCGAACTCTATCCAAAGTCGCTTCTGTCCATCATCACGAGTAAGTAATACGTCGGCGCGAGCCGAGTATCCGAGCACTCGTTGCCACTCTGCGTCTAGAACGTCAACTTCATGTGTGCAGGTCCAACCGGCAGGACATGCCGCTGCGAATCGTTCTTGAAGAAATCCGGTTAAGCTTCCCAATTTAGGTGCCTCGCTTGGCTTTGATGTAGGCACGAACCAACACGTTGGTGAGTACGTTGGTGAGTACGTTGATGTGGCGCGGCGTGTGAGTGATTTCATTCCATTTAAGGTTGTCCATTTCTTCCCAACGGCCATTGGACCAGCGGCAGATAGGGGCGATGAGTTGCAACTCTCGCATTACATCCGCTCCGGCGGTTGGTTTGCGAGGATCGATGCTGGGCATGATGGAGTCCATCAAGCGGCCCATCGCGCGGATGCCTGCTCCGTGCATGAGGCGGCTCTTCGTAGGAGGTTTGCCCCAGGCGTCGGGGAAGACGTCGCGTACTGCGGACCAGTAAATCAGCAGCAGCGAAGTAATTCCCTCGAAATCGGTCTCTCCGGTGGCTATGTTGCGATACGGGAAGAGGCAGCCTGAGGGTTGAGACAAACTTTCCTCGACCATTTTGACGATCGAATTGTCAGCGATTACCGTGGAAGATTTTTCCTCCTTCGGTGTCGAAGCGCGTTGGACCAGCCCGAAGAATGGTGAAGTCTTCTCGCGATTGAGCCAGTCGCAAATGGCCGACGGCATTTTCTTAGCCGACAAATTTGCGGGCAGGTTGCTGCTGACTTCAGGAAGTAGTTCGGTGATTAGTCCGCGCGGTAGTGGTTTGGCGCTGTTAACTCTTAGGAATTGATCGCGTTGCAAGTCGACTTCGTCAGCGACAAATGCGTTGACCGGAATGGGCAAGTCGCGGCGTTTGCACTTTGATAGGGCTATCGCTCGTTGTTGCCCGTCGACGATCCATGCGGGCTTGGGGCCATCGCCCGAAGGAATTGGTATTTCTAGCGTGCCGGACTTTGCATATCCATCGTCGGCACCTGGACCACGACTCTGCTTGAACTTCACATTCGATGACAGCGCGAGAATGATCGAGTTCGGGAAAATGATTGACTCGGAATCAAGATAGTCGACGATGTTCTGTACATGCTGGCGGACATCGGGACGCTGGTAGCCGATCAATGTGCCATCTTCATCGCGAGCGATCCGCGAAATATCGGCTACCTTCAATAACGCGTCGCCGGTCAGCGTGAACATGAACAGCGGGTGTGCCGCGTTTTGGTCGATGCGCTAGGCTCGGCGCTGGATTAATGTCGCCTTTGTATTCTTGACGCTAGCCATTGAGACTCTCCAAAACTTCGGTGTACAGCGACGCGAATCGCTTTTGCTCACAGGCATTGTCATTGTCACGAAGCATGCGCAGAAGCGGCGTGTGGCACAAAGAGGGTTCGATCGCCAACTTTTGCCGAATAAACTTCTTTACTTCGTCGTCTGACATGGGTTGGCGATCGTACATATTAAGCGGTGGCTGCTCGCTGAGTAGTTTGCGATAGCGTTTGCTCAGGCTCGATGCGGTCGGCGGTTGGCGGGATTCGCGTAGTATCTTGTTGGCGAGACGCGTATTGAGCGATCGAAGTGCGCCGCCCGTGGCGGCCTGCAGGCGAGCGTCGCACGGTACGAGATTTCTATCGAGGCCGTCGATCGAACGCGCACCTGCGCAAACGATCGAAAGCGAATCGGGATCGGCAAGACTGGCGACGCCTTGTCGCAGATCGTCGGCAATCGCGGCGAGATAGTTTTCTGAAGCTACAACCAGAAGCGAACGTTTGGGGTAGGTGGCCATCAACGCCGCAAGGCTACGTGGACGCTCTTTGAAGTGCGATTTCCAACGTGATTCTGTTGCTTGCCACCAATTTTTTGCGGCTGTAACTTTCGCTTCATCCGTTCACGCAGTGTTCCGGCGGGGACGTTGCGAAGTTGGCACTCGTCTGCGACTGGATATCGTTTGTCTTTGGTACAGGTGACGACGACATTGACAACGGTCATTCGTGCTCCCCACCGTAGGAGCACCCGCAAGTGCATGTTTCGCAGACAACAACTTTCGACAGCGGGCCCAGTCGCGGCTTCAGTTGTCGCCAAATCCAGATCGCAATGTTTTCGCTAGTTGGATTTTCGAGTCCTTCAATCTCATTGAGATAGTAATGGTCGAGGCGGTCCAATATCGGCTTAAAGGCTGACTTGATATCGGCAAAGTCAATGACCCATCCCAACCGTTCGTCGAGAGGAGCAGATACGTGAAGCTCGACGCGAAACGAGTGCCCGTGCAGTCGACCGCACTGATGCCCTTCGGGAACATACGGCAAGCGGTGAGCCGCTTCGAATCGCAATTCTTTGTAAAGGTCCATTAAGTCAGCTCCCGCATTACGGCAACCCGATCAATTTGTGTGTTTGCAAACTCAACTCCCATTGCGGATGCTCCAAACAATAATGTGCCGCTAACTGAGTGTTTTCGGATTGCGAAGGCCCATCCATCGGCTGCAGGAAAAAGCGATCGAATTCGAGCGATGTGAATCGAGATGGATCAGCGCCGACTTGTGGGTATATCAACTTCAGTTCGTTACCCCGCGTCAACACGAGCGGTGCGTTTGCCTTTGGGCTGACACACACCCAGTCAACTCCGTCTGGAGGCAACTTCGTCCCATTCGTTTCGATCGCGACTGTAAAATCCAGATCGTGCAACGCCTCGATAATTGCCGTGTCGAGTTGCAACAGTGATTCGCCGCCTGTGCAGACAACTAACTTATTACCAACCCAACCGCCGTCATCATTCTTAGGCCAGCAGCCGTCGACCGCTTCTGCGATTTCTCTTGCGGCCGCGTAGACGCCACCACGAGGCCCATCGGTGCCAATAAAGTTCGTGTCACAGACATGAGCTTCGCTAACATAGCGAGTGCTCTTGGCATCACCGAGAACTTGGACACCGTTGGGTACTTCCGGGCGATTGCTAAGCTTCGTGAACCCAATTGCAGATGTGTAGTGGCTGTCTAGTACTGGGGTATTCCAATTACACGGTATTGCGGAAATCCTTGGTTAACCCCGAAGACAAGCTTCGATGGAAGGTTCTTACAGAGCAAGAAATAGCTTTGAGTTGGGGTACCTTCATTTTGTGCAAAAGAAGCCCACCACTCCCCATCGTTTGTCACGCCTTTCCCACACATTTGCAGATTCGAGCCACTTGGGACAGTACCCCTAGGCCCATGAGCAAGCACAAGTGCTACGAGATCCTTTTCAGCAACTGGGACGGCTGCAAAAAATGGTGACCACGTACCGGCGCGGGGCCTTACTTCAATAGCATACTTGTTTGCACTCTCCTTACAGGGAGCATGCATCGTTAGCTGATATGGGTTTATAATCTGCTTTGATATTGTGCCTCGTCAGCAGAATTTGTGGGTGGTTTTTGGCTCCGGAAGGTTCCCTAGCTGGTGATATAACGCTGTTTTTATGGTTTCATACTCCTTGAATCCG
>JAYVPE010000270.1:0-6300 GCA_043757575.1 Pirellula sp. | reverse complement strand
TCGGCATCGTCGGATTGAGCTGGAATGGACGCCAGTGTACCATCACCGACTTCTCATAATCGACAACTGCCTTCTCCAGCCGACGCTTGCCGATAAAGCACCATGGGCAGATTACGTCTGAGATCACATCAATGGATAGATTCATTGTAGCTTAACAATCACTTTGGTTTCTCGGCTCGTCTCGTGTGCCAATATGCCAAGAGAATTAGAACACCTTGTAAAAGAAGTCGTATCAGGTGAGTCAGTGACGACGCCGGTACTATTTCCTGATGTTGAAACAAGTAGATATTGGCAGGGAAAACAGCGATCAGCAAAGCAATGACTCCCCAAGCGGCCAAACGTGACCAGTTAGGAATTATGAGTAGCACCCCAAGAAGAATCTCAATTGCACCACTCACCGCAACTAACTCTCTATGGAACGGGAGGTAGGGCGGAACAATTTTCACAAAGAAGCTGGGATCCAAAAAGTGCATGATCCCGGCTCCTACCATGAGCGCTGCAAGTATGAGCCTGGAGATCGCTTTGATCCATTGCGTTGTCTGGGTTTCTCTGGTGGTGTTGTGCCTGATTCGAAATTTTCTTGTTGGCCCTAATGACAGTGATCCAATCACTTTCCCCAATTCAGCTTGTTCGTCAGCGTGCAAGCCCATACTATCCGATCCTGAACGGCTGCGTTTAAGTGGGCAGTAATTGTCCCCTCCAACACCCTCGTCGTCGAAGGCTTCGATATCCATTTGATCGGATTTTCAGCGTCGATCACAAGTCGGGCACCCTGCAATTGCTGGTAATTGACCACAGCAGCAAAGTCTCTCTGGATCACAGGGTTTTTAGGGAAGCCGAGCATTGCTAGCATTCAAAGGCGTTTTCCGCTGCCCAAGTTATGATCGACGCCGGATTTTCTGCCTGACCTGGACAACTACCGCAACCGAGGTGTCGTTTATAGCGAGCTCAAAGAACTGCCCAAGGCAAATGCGACACTTGAGCAAGTAATCGACCTCTACCCAAACCACGTCCTGGTTTTGTCAGTCCGTGGATTTTTTTCGACTGGCATTTCCATTCAAGCCCTCAGCCACATCTTATCCATTCTTGAAATGGATCATTTTCAGACTCACTTGTGCCAAATTTTAGACGAGAACGACCACCCGGCGACAGACCGAATAATGCAGACAATTTGCGGACTTGATCAACGACCGATAGCCATGTCCTAGTGAGACGAAGCTCGTGCGGATTAGCCATTGCTTCCCTGGAGAGTGCTCTGGATTGCGCGATCAATTCAGCCAAATTTCTCAATTGGTGAACATCCTCAGCATGCAAAAGGCGCGAATGTATTTGCGTCCGTAAATGGTCCCAAATTACAGAAACATTCGGGGCAAGATCACTTGGTTTGATCGGCCCTTCGTCCTTGTAGCTCTCATCAATCCGCACCGCCTGGTTAGCGCCACTTCCTAAACCGCTCATCGTCATTGATCCTTGTAAAAAGTTTTTTGCTCAAAGTATTTACGCAAGCGCGTCGAACGGTCGACGAACCACCGATAGCGAGCCATCGCCCAGCCCTCACCATTGATTATAAGCATTTAGCCGAATCAACCCCATTAGCGCACCACCGCACGTTTATCAAGTCCAAGAGCTACGGCAGGCAGATCAATCCGGGCCACAGCCCGTAAAGGTTCAGACGGCAGCGTCTACATCGGGGTACTAGACAAGGCCGGAAACCTCGTCCACAGGATGTCAGCAAACTTGGCAGATTCGGTCATGGCCTTCCCCGGAGAAATGGAGCTCAACAAGCCTTACGTGACTGCCCAGGTGTGTAACCAGTTACACGTTATCCTAAGGAAGCCGTTGAAATGAGTGCTCCTTACATTGAGCATACCCTGTCACCGCTGGCCAACCTAGTGCCCGGGAAGTCGAACCCGCAGGGTCTGGTTTTCGGCCTTGAGATAGCTCACCTGTCGAGGAAGTTCCCGATGGTGTTTTCACACGGGGACGTATTGAGCGTCGATCGTACAACAGCAACAACGTCACGCAACAGGTCAAAGAACGGAACGCTTGTATTGGCTTTCTGTTGGGCTCATGTGTTCGAGATTTTGTTCGGGTCGGTATCTTCGCTGACTCCTAGGGCGAATGGATGTACGTGCTGTAGTAAGTACTACACAATTTAAAAAGTGTAGTACGCATATCCCTTGCAATTTACGCACTTGTTTGCTAGCTTATGCAACGAAGGATTAGACGATAAAACGTCTAAATCCTTGGGAAAATTGCGATTTTATGACGTCAAACAAGTTGCCTTCGGAACCGAGGGTTATAGGTTCGAATCCTATTGGGTGTACTATTCAAACTAATAGCCCTGAGAAATCAGGGCTATCGTTATTTTCGGGTGAAACTGTGGTTTTCTTGTGACTCGCGAACATCCCAACCCCTTAGTTAAGCTGTGGTTGAATTCGTAAAGAATGCCCCTGCGTTAACCTGCCTCGTATGCTGGGTTGTCTTACCATTTTCAAGCGAATGCATCGTTGGCTCGGAGCGAGAATTTAGGCTCTTTGATTTTCGGTAGTTGCAGTGCACCGTCGCGATCGGCGCAGAAGATGGGAAAGCGATCTCCATGGCGTTCACAATGAGTGGCTAAGGCAACCTCGGGTGAATTGTTCTCCGCCGACAGGTGTCCCAAGCAAGCCCATTGCAGTTGACTTGCATCACACGCGTCCAAAAGCTCGGCAGCATCCTCGTTGGAAATGTGCCCACGCTTTCCTGAGATACGATCCTTCAACCATTGAGGGTAAGGCCCGTGGCGGAGCATGGCCTTATCGTAGTTGCTTTCGATCAGTACCGCGTCCAGACTGCAGATGATTTTTTGAAGCCCGCTGAAGATATGCCCCAAGTCGGTGAGCAAACCGAATCGCTGTCCGGACTCGACGTCTTCGATCACGAAGCATACGCCGTCGACGGCATCGTGAGGCGTTCGCAAGGTCTCGATTCGCAGCGAACCAATTTGAAACGGTTTACCAGACACGAAATAATTCGGACTTCCAATGCTGCCAGTCGATGGCTTCGCACGAGTAGCGTTCCACGTTCGCAAATTCGCGTAGACAGGCAAGCCGAATTTACGGTGAAACACTCCGACGCCGCTGATGTGATCGTAGTGTTCGTGTGAAAGGACCAATGCATTGCAGTCGCGAATGTCGTAACCATATTTCGCCAAACGCGACTCGGCATTGCTTCCGCTGATACCTGCGTCAAAGAGCAAACGCGTTTCGCCACTTCGTATGAACACGCAGTTGCCGGCACTTCCTGATTGCAATGTGATCACGTCCATGGGAGAAGTGTAACGAGTCCAACCGCCAAGTGGAAGTAAAGCTACTCAGCAATGGCTGAGGCTAACTTTCTCGCCAGCGGGGCTGCGGTGCAAAGCCCAACATCTGGCGGGCTTTGTCGATAGAATAAAAAGTTTCAAACTCGCCTAGTCCTCGTTTCTGCGGAATACCGGAATAGAACTCAGCAATCAATTCGGCGCTGGTTGCACCCACGGAGGTATCTGCGTTCGCGACGTTAAAGACTTGATAGCCAAGTCCGTTTGCTGCAAGCGCGCAGTCAATGAAATGACCGAGGTCCCGAGTGTCGATATAAGCGAAAATATTGCGGCGACGGCAGGTAGCATCGGATCGCCATTGCGGAGCAAGTTTGGCGTACTCATGGGGCTCAATTACATTGTTGAGCCGTAGCGCGTAGATATCAGCGCCGGATCGTGCGTAAAAGCAGCGACCGCAAACCTCGTTGCAGACTTTGGACATGGCATAGGCGTCGTGCGGAACAGTAGGATGTTCCTCATCGACCGGGATGTAGTCCGGAACTACTTCGCCATGAGCAAAACAAACTCCGTATGTCGTCTCCGAAGACGCGAACAAGATCTTCGGCACGCCCAATTTCACTGCGGCCTCGAGCACATTGTAGGTCGAAACCGTGTTGATCCGAAAACATTCAGGATCGGGACGCAGTTGTATCCGAGCAATGGCAGCAAAATGGATCACCGCATCAAACTTAGGAATTTCTTTGCCGAAATCCAACTCGTCGAACCAAGTGATACCCGACATTGCTGAAAAAACTTGACCGGCGTCGGTCAAATCGGCCGTCATGTCATAGGCACCCAGAATATTGGCTGGAGTCAGGTCCAAATTCAGGACTCGGTGCCCCTGTTCAACTAAGTGAGCAACAACATGCCGTCCAGCTTTACCAGAACCGCCGGTGAAAAGTATTCGCATTCTGTATCTCCTTTCGGACCATTGTGCGTTCGAAGCAGCCGTTGGCAAGGGCAACTCGCGTCGGGCTTGAGAACGCCAGCACTATGTCGCCATGAGAACCATCGAAGCGGAATCATGGCAAAATCGAAAGCGAAGAAGAGCCAAAAGCAGTGCGAACCGGCTTGTCCTGCCTGTGGCGGATCGCTGATTGAGATCCGCGCGAAGCTGCATTACTCCAAGTGCCACAGGATTTGCGAGACTTGTTGCGAAGGTGGTCGTGCATAGGACCAAGCTCGACTCAATCCATTATTGAGTCTAGCAAGCCACCAACAATCCATCTTCAACGACAAGTTCCACCATTTGTGCGTTGGCTTTCGGCTGATTCAACTCGCCGCGTAGAATCTTGACATTGGGTGGAGCAACGATGCCGAGCGAAATCCGGTTGCCTTGGATCTTTACAACCTCGACAGTGATGTTGCCGTCAATAACCAGCTTATCACCAACTTTGCGACTTAGAACGAGCATTTTGATTCTTCCTTGAGTTCGATTGCTGCGGCGGGCTTGGTTTTGTTGGTATGCCGCGTCCCAACACTATTCATTATCAGCAGGGCCGTGACAACTTAGGTCAAAGCGTCCGTGAATTCGCAATTAATAGACGCTTATTCGTCGATTGGAGAAATCGGAATCGGACGCTTCGGTGCTGGTACGTCTGGAGTAGGATCCTTTATTGGAGGCTTCTCATAGGGCGGATCGCCCGTTTGAGGAGTGCCCTTGGGCGCCGGTTGCCTGAACGGGACTTCTTCGGTCCCAGGGAGATCGGGAGTATTGGGGATTGTGGGCTCGAACGATGGGTTTATTTGTGAAACGCGGTTGTCAGCAATCGAGTTCATGTAAAGGTCCTAAAACAACTGGATAAACGTGCGAATAGGCTTCAAAGCTGAATTCCGCCTGCGACATCTACAAATGCAATTGTCGTACAACTTTTCTAGGCAACACGAAGTTGAGGCAACCACAATCGTTCGGTAGCGCTTTCGATGAGGCAATGCGACGTGCGAAACGCAAAATTTAGGGCCCATGTTTTTTTCTTGCCGCGTCGATCCCATCGACAAGTAGGGCCGTCTTTTATCGGGAAACCGACATCTGAGTCGTTTACGGTCTATACTAGCCTCGGCAACTACTTCGATTAGCGTCTTCTGATTGCTGGTGTCACGACCATCAGTGAAGTAAGCCAGAAACAATGCCTCCACAACCGCATCTTGTATTCCCTCCTTGTCTGCCAGCCAGATGAGCCTATGAGCATCCGACGTATTTGGGGTCCGCTCCATCCTGTCAAAATCAAAGTGGATGCCCTCCTCTTTGCCAACGGCAATAATGTTGGCATCAAGTTGCATAGAGCGTTCCCAACTGCCGAATTTCCCAATCCGATATTCCCTTCGGCTGATACCTTCTTTCGGCATTGCCGGATTAAGCTGAAATGGATGCCAGCGTACCGTTACCGGCTTCTCATAATCGCCAACGGCCTTCTCCAGTCGTCGTTTGCCGATAAAGCACCAGGGGCAGATCACGTCTGAGATCACTTCAACGGATAGATTCATTGTGGCTCCGAAATCTGCCTGAACGTCAAGTTGATCCGCTCTCCAACATTTAGTTTTGTCTTGGGGACTTCATGTTGCCAAAACTGTTGCATGGTTCCCGCCATGATGATTAGCGTTCCATTGCCTGCGAGGAATGTCATGGTTTCCCTAGTGATGTTGTGCCTGATGCGAAATTTTCTAGTTGCCCCTAAAGAAAGTGATCCAATCAGGTTCCCCATTTCGGGTTCGTCGTCAGCGTGCCAGCCCATGCTATCCGATCCTGACCGATAGCGGTTAAGTAGGCAGTAATTGTACTCCCCCTGAATAGCCTCGATCTTTTCTTTGATCTCAAGCAGCGTAGTAGTCCAAGGCAACGCCTCATTATCGACACCTGAGTAACGGTATGTGACGCCAGTATCTCCGTAGGACGCAATCAATCGTGGTTGCATGTGTCCAAAAATGCCCGGCTTCTGCTCCCAAGCGATCTCGTCACG
>JAYVPE010000269.1:0-6306 GCA_043757575.1 Pirellula sp. | reverse complement strand
GTTGGTCTGGCTTAACTTCAAACTGGCGAGTCGAAGACGGTGCGATTACCGGCGAAACTCTTAAGGACGCGCCGCTCAAGGACAACACGTTTTTGGTCTACGAAAAAAAGGTTGGCGACTTCGAACTCATGTGCGAGTTCAAGATCAGCGGTGGCAACTCGGGCATCCAATATCGCTCTAAGCTTATCGATAGCGAGAAGTTTATTGTGGGTGGGTATCAGGCTGATATCGATTCTGAGGGTGACGTGACGAAGAATAGTTACATGGGAATCAATTACGAGGAAAGGGGCAGAGACATTCTAGTTGAACGCGGACAGATCGTTTCGATCGGTGAGGATGGCAAGAAAACTCGCGTTGGCTCCACTGGCGATGCAACCGCTTTGCGGGACAAGTTTAAAGTAGAAAGCTGGAACACGTATCGCATCGTTGCCAAGGGGAGTGTCTGCCAACACTACATTAACGGCGTACTGATGTCAGAACTTCAAGACAATCAGACCGACAAGCGAGCATCCGAAGGGATCATTGCTCTCCAGTTGCACGCTGGCCCGCCCATGAAAGTTCAGTTCAAGAATATTGTTCTTTTTGAGTAGCCAATGAATCCACACGACGTCCTCGTGCAGCGAATCCGAAATGCCACGCAATCGCTACTCGGCCAACAACACTTAACGCATCAGATTTCTGAATGGTGCGATCAATATCAATTGCAGTGCGATTCCATCGTTTCGTCACGAGGCGTTTCATTGACGAGTATTGCTGTGGTGGGTGCCAAAGGGCAAGGGAAAACGTGGATCGCTAGGCAGATAATTCTTGATCGGCGTGTCGCACAGACACTGCCGAGCGGAGTCCTTTCCAGCGAAGCGACGACGCACGTTCATTGGCTCGGACCCATTGTTCCCGAGTCCCTCGACGCAACTCGCGAGCTCTATCATCCCTGTCGATCAGAAGCGATGCTAGACTTAGGTCGTCCGTACATGTTGCTGGATACACCTGGCATTACCGATGACGATTTACAAGCTGCAACAACAGCGAAAGAGGCGATGGCACTTTCGCCCATTAAGCTATTGGTAGTTCGACGCGATCAATTGCGAGGTGCCATTCTAAGCCAATTGGCCAATTTTACAGAGGGGGCAATCTGCATTCCCGTTATTACATGCGTTCCACTTAATGATCTCGCGAGCAGCGTTTCGAAACAGTGTTGGAGTGAATCGCTGCAACGTGACCTGGACACATTCTGCGAAGCCATGTTGTCAAGTGCCCCGAAGACTAAGTTTCTCGAGTCGATCCTTGTTCCTGATTTTGAAGCAGACGGAGATGAGACCAAAATCGGACTTGCGTTCGCTCGCGATTTGCAGTTTCGGTTACGAAACGAATCGTTGGACGATATTGCGGCGACGCGTGCAAATCGCCTTTCAGCAGCAACGGATCGATTACGCCACCGCATAGGTCAAATGCTGGATTCGCAATTGCCCCAACTTTCCGCTGCTGTCCGACGACTCCACTCCGAGGCAGACGCTTTACCCTCGCAAGCGATCGAGGCAGTGCTTGGCTCGCGGGTCGTGCTACAGTCTGCGGTTCGCGGTCGACTGCGTGCTCAAATGATCGCAGACACCGGCATGATTTGGTTTCCCTATCGCACGGTCCTGACGGTTCTGGGTCTAACTCATGGCGCGTGGGATCGATTGCTGTTGTCATTGTCAGGAAGCGTGCCGTCCATTTTTGGGACGTTCGCTGCTTGGGCTCGCAATATTCAACAGTCCCGCAAAATCAATTGGGAGATGCATGAGGGGATTCGTGATCGCCTCAATCGCCAAATCCAAGATCGACTCGAGCCTGTTCAATCTCAATTTCATCGAACTGTCACTCGGATGCATGGTTCGGGACAGGAAACCAAAACCACTTCGGCTTTGCCGCAAATACGCTTGTCAGGTGTAGAAGAATTGCAGTCTAGGGCAAGAATCGCATTTGAGTGGTCGGTTGATAGGCACCAGATGCCTTGGGTGACACTGCAATTTTTTGCCTTAACAGGAACGATTATTTTCTGGGTTCTTATGGCTGGCCCGATAGTATCCATTTATCGACAGTATCTCAGTGCAAGTTACGAAACGCTATCGGGTGCTGTATCCAGTGTAGAGCAATTTCCGCATCCAAGCCCGGCTTTGCTCCTGACGAGTGTGTTGCTATCGCTGATACCGTTGCTGATTTACGCGATGGTTGTACTCAGTTGGAGCCAACGGAGATCCAAGATCAATCAAATTGCGGATATCACTTATACCGAGGAAGTCAAATTGGTAGACGAGTTGAAACGGAGCGGAGTGATTGCTTTGCACTACGACGATCCGCTATTGGAACACGCCGAATTCCTGATCCAATGCACGCAATAAAGTGATAAGGTACACAAAGCACGGCATTATCCATCCACATTGCTGTGATCGACACAGCTTTGGCCGACTCGCCGCTTCGCGAGTTAAACGAGTCGCAAATGGGCTCGCCAGTAATGAACCGTTTTCGCCACCGAAGTAATGACGTTCTTGATCTCTTTCTTCACCCTAAAATCCGGACCGGCAGGCAGGAACAACACGGATCCTTCTCTGCGAATCATCACGTTTTCAACAATAATAGCCCTCATCAACCAAACTGCCATCGCTTCGTCGTCGCATACGACACCAACCCAACCTAGCACTTCAGCCTCGATCGTCTGCAATCCCGTAACCATCTCGATACCCCGTCGAATCTCGCGAACGACCGCATCATATGAGGAAAGGTTTTGGTTCGCTTGTTCAGCCGTAATCGCTTCGAGTAGCTGGCCGCGATGTGGCGGCCCTCCCGCCAATGCAAGGTCACAAAAACTAGTCCATATTTTATCCCAAGCTACTTCACCAAAATTGTCTGAATGGATTTGTGCAGAGCCCATCGACTGTGACTTTACTTCATCGGTTCGTCCTTGATATTCGGAAGGCAGTATCAAATCCAATTCTATGTCGAGTGCGATCAGACTTTTTTGCATCGCCCTGTCCATTGCATTCAGTCTATTTTGACTCGTTGGGAAGTAGCGTTCTATTGACCGACTAGCCAACGCATCTAAATACATACCGACTATCACGTGGATCCAACTTGAATGTTCAAGTAAACAGATCGATCTCGGTTGCTCGCGGGACGATCGATTCCACGTCCAAGCAACACCGAAGGACTCGGGCGAAAGCTCTATTGAGTGGAGTGAACCGAGTTCCGAAAAAAAATTCGCTATCTGGCTTGAATTTATTCGCCATGGTAGTAACACAACATTTTGTACTCCACCGGAATCTAAACTTTGCTGAACATTGGTAAAACTCGGATTCCGTTTTCGCAAAAAAGCATATCGCAAGTCCGCGTTGTCATCGGACTGCTGGCAGTAATACGCTAACGAAGCTACCTCCAATCCTACATCAGGGTCGGAATCATCCCCGTTTGAAAGGAGGAGCACAGCAGCATTCCGTCGTCTGCTGCACGCCTGCTCTAAGTAAGTACCGTTCGCTTTCGCTGCATCAAAAAAGGCGGGATATAAGGCGTCCGCCCAATCCTTGATGGTCCAAGACCTAGCGACGTAAATACTGACGCTCCTAGTTTCCGATCGGATCCACGTGATTGCCGAAAGCAATGCATGAAGGTCAAATGGTTCCAAGCCGATAGGTAGGATAACAAATCGACGGAATCGTTGCTCGAAATAGTTTTGGATTGTCGACTGAAGAGCGTCGAAACTATCCTCTTTGTTTGCCACTTGCACAACAGTCGCAGGATGCTGCAGTCGCTTCGACAACATCTCAGCGACCCGTTGCCATTGTTCATGAGTTGCGGAAATTATTGGAGATTGCAGTGCGAGAATCGCAACGGTTTTCAACTCATCGTCAGTCTCAGTCATCCCTCGAATGATATTCTAGGGAGCTTATCGCATCAATGACTTATCTCCAAGAACCACAACTTCATTTCGATTCGGAAATTGGGAAACTCGCTCGATCACTTCAGTCGATTCGGAAAGCTTGCTTTTAATCTTGTCGTATTGCTTGTCGGTGGTTACCAATATGGAAGCCCCGCCCGCATTTGCGAACTTGACCGCCTCGTCGGGTGAATCGCAGAAATCGATATCGCGCCCGAGGTAAAAAACCATGGTTGGTCGGAAATAGCCCAAGACAGCAACTTTCGAGTCTTGGGAACCCAATTGCCATCTCCATCGTTCTGCTAACAACTGTGGTGTTTGGAACCGGTCCAGTTCCGGTGCGACATACTGACATAGTGTAATCATCATCGACAGCGCCCCGACCGAAAACGCCCCAGCAGATAGCCTAGGCCGATTGCTCCAAAGCAAGCATGCACCTACTGTTCCGAAAACGACGAGTGGAACTCCTGCGGCACCCAACCAAACAAGCCGCTGTTGAATGACTCGCTCGACGCCCATTCGATCCAACAAAGTTTGTCCGCTAAATTCAACAAACCCCGAAAGTGGAAAGCCAGCCACGACCACCGCGCCGAACAGGATCAATAGAATCCATCCCGCGTTTAGCCAACCGCGACTGACGGAGTTAACGTCATGAGTCCACAAGGCAAAGTAGCGACCAATCATGATCGCCAATGCAGGATAGGCAGGCAGCACGTAGTTTGGCAACTTGGTGCTGGCCAACGAAAAAGTGACCAGATAAACTGCAACCCAGCAGCTAACAAAGCGAACCGCTCTCGACCGATTCGGCAATTGCAATTGACTGAACCAACTGATAGCCGTCGGAATCGCAAACGCGGACCATGGGTACAATCCGATCAAGCATGCCACCAAATAGTAATAAATCGGACCGCTATGATTATCCATTGCTTGCGACATACGGCCAAGATGATGAACACCGATAAACTCACGCAAAAATTCCCCCTCAGTTCGCCATTGAACCAGCAAATACCATGGTGCAGCCACTAGCAGTACAATGGCGGCAGCCGTGAGCGGTCGCATTCTCCAAACCGTCATGGAGAACGCAAGTGGATTGTAACTCTTCATAAACAGCCAAAGCCGTTGGAGCAACGTACTCTGAACTGGAACTTTTTGCTTATCCTCCGTTAGCAGGAACAAGCCAATGACCGCCGTTGGAAAAAGAAAGCCAATCGGGCCTTTCGTCAAAACAGCTAATCCCATTACAGCGTACGTTACTACCCAAGTTCGCCATCGAATAGCGGATAGTGATTGATCTCGATTGACCCCTGGAGAGGCAAAGTAGTCGCAAACCCAAAAGTGAAGTGACAAAACAGTAAAGAATGTTAAATGCGCATCGGCGGTCGCAGATCTAGCGACCATCGTAAACAGGATGCATGATCCTATTGCCAATCCGGCAAACAGACCGGTGGTCGCATCAAAGAGCTTGCGAGCGATGGCAAAGGTCAAAAAGATCGTCCCTAGCCCAAAGAGAGTCGAGGCGAATCGTGCTCCAAGTTCCGAGACGCCGAACGCTCGATACCCAACCATCATGCCCCAGAACATCATCGGCGGTTTGTGCGCAAATAGCTTACCATTGAATGTGGGCGTGATCCAATCGTTTCGAGCGTGCATCTCGGCAGCGGTTGTGGCATAGAAGCCTTCGTCTTGGTCCCAAAGGTGTGTATTTCCAACTTGGATCATCATCACCGAAACACCGACGATGAATAAGCAGACGAGTGGGAAAAAGCTTTCTTTTCGAATCATAGTCGATTTTATGCCGCGCGTTTCGCTTCTGGACGCAGCACATTGTTCTCGCTACTACGATGAACGTGAGATCGGCGATAGAGGTGTGAATTCTGATCGGCGGGCGAGTCTGGCGGATTGATCCACACTACGCGATTTGCACATCCCGACGCTTGAATATTGACCGAATCTCCAAGCACATAAAGCGGCCTCTGCTTGGTCTCGTCGTAGATACGACCGACATAGTCTCCTACCAATCCAACTGCCGTGAGGGTCGCACCATTAAAGAGCAACTGGAAGCAGACGAGAGAACTCCAGCCGGGAGCCGTTGTGGTTACAAAGATAGCTGCGTACACCGCATAGATGGAGTAGCCTATTCCCAATAGGGTAAAAAGCAATCCGGCAACCAAACATGCCTTGAGAGGCAACGCCGAGAATGAGGATATAGCGGTCCAAGCTAGCCTGGCCAATTTAAGAGATGAATACTTCGTCTCGCCTGCAGCTCGGGCAGGGCGGTGAAATCGAATGATCGTTTCGCGTAGTCCCAGCCAAGCGACCAAGCCTCGCATGAAGCGATGCTGTTCACGAAAATTCCGAATTGCTTGCACAGCACCTCGGCTGAACAATCGAAAGTC
>JAYVPE010000268.1:0-6326 GCA_043757575.1 Pirellula sp. | reverse complement strand
ACTTCACAATTCGATCCGGACAATAAGCAAAGCGAGCCAAATCCTTAGGTTCTGTGCCTCCGCTCAGCACCAAGATCGTCCGATAGCCCATTTGGACGCCGCCCAAAATATCGGTCTCCATCGTGTCGCCGATGACGACAGTTTCGTCAGTCGAAAGGCCAAGCTCCTTTCTGGCCGCTCGAAGCATCACGGGACTTGGCTTGCCGACGCTAAAGGCCTTCACGCCGGCTGCCGCTTCGAGCATCGCAACGATGGCTCCACAACCCGGACGCATACCTCCCTGGGTTGGGCAGTTGGGATCCATATTGGTCGCCACCAACTTTGCACCTCCTAGGATCATCCTCAAAGCAAGCTCCGCCATTTCAAAGTTGAGCGTCCTACCTTCGCCAACGACAACGTAGTCAGGATCCTTCTCCACGATAGAAAATCCATTGCTATGAAGCGCGGTCATCAATCCGCCATCCCCAATTACGTAGGCAGTGCCATTCGGTTTTTGTGTCGCAAGGAATCTTGCTGTAGCCATGGCGCATGTATAGACGTGTTTCTCTTCGACTTGTATCCCCAGACGCTCCAATTTGGTCACTACATCCCGGCGAGTTCGCTGGCTGTTATTGGTAAGAAAAAGAAAAGGTACATTCCGCGAACGCAGCTCCTGAATGAACCGCTCCGCACCGGGTATTAGCTCGTTTCCTCGGTAGATCACTCCATCCATGTCGATTAAATATCCTGGCATCTTCATTTCCTAGTTTGTGGACAAAACGGCGGTTCGCGATCATGAAAATTGATCAAACGAATGACCTGCAAACATTTCTGGTAGGCGAATAGCGTGCCAAGAAAACATAAATGGTGATCTGGTTATAATTATTGAGAATTGCGAAGCAGGGTTCATCCGTCACGAACCCTAACGGGACTGCGAATTCCGTTAACTCTTGAATTTACTATCCTAATGGCGTTGGATTAAACAAAGCGATCGTTTGCTAGCTGTGGCGATGCCGCGATTTTCCGCACCGAATGCTGAAAGTGGATGCAAGCCAGGACTTGAATGGTGATTTGGATTGCAAGACTTGCCTAAGCCATGCAGAATACGCGTCGCCAAAAAAAAGTGAATTCCAGAGGGATATAAGGAGTAAGCGATGAATTTAACGGTTCAGAGTCTGTTCGTAGTGGTCGTGACCGTGACTTCCTCGATAGGGCTCGCTGAAGAAGTTTCCTACTTTCGACACGATCACGGAGTTGCTAAGGGGGACGACGCGCTCCCGGACGACTTCGAAACGGATGCGAAGCAGTTGTGGCGAACACCGCTCGACAAAGGGCATTCCACTCCGTGTGTATGGGGCGACTCGATTTTTCTGACCACCTTTCAAGCAAACGAAAACGAACTGGCCACGGTCGCGATCGATAGAGTGACTGGTCGCATCAAATGGAAACGGATTGTACCCACGAAAACGTTGGAGGCATTTCACGTTACCGGAAGCCCGGCAACTGCGACTCCCGCCTGCAATGGAAGTCAAGTATTCTGTTTCTTCGGCAGTTATGGGATGTTGTGTTACGATCTTGACGGAAAACTGCTTTGGGAGCGACGAATGGGCCCCTTTCAAGATGAGTTTGGAGCTTCTAGTTCACCCATCTTGGTTGATGACTTGGTCATCTTGAACGAAGACCATGACCAAGACAGTTTCATTATCGCGATCGATCCGCTTACTGGTGAGACGATATGGAAAGTGCCACGCGAGGACGCGACTCGAAGCTACTCAACGCCTATCGTGCTAGAACGTAACGGTGGAAAAGAAATACTGGTGGCCGGATCGCTCCAGCTTACAGCTTATGACCCTGCGACTGGCAAGAAACGATGGTGGTTTAATGGACTTTCGAGAATCTTAGATTCAACGCCTGTGATTCAGGATGGTGTGGTCTACATTGCTTCATGGACTCCCGGAGGTGATCCCGGTGATCGCATTGCGATGGAGCCATTTTCCGATGCCCTTGTGAAATATGATAAGAACGAAGATAAATTGATTTCTAAGGATGAACTGCCAACGGGAAGTCCAGTGACGGATCGTTTCTATCGAATCGATTTAAACCAGAATGAAAAACTCGAAGAAGACGAATGGAATCGTCATTCGGCGGTCTTCGAAAGGGCGCAAAACGTTGCCGTTGCAATTGAGCCTGGAACAAGCGGAGAATTGACCAGCCGATTCGTGAAGTGGACTGTGACTCGTGGCTTGCCAACCGTTCCGAGTTCGGTAGTTCATGAGGGTGTAATGACGATGGTCAAGGATAGCGGCATTGTTACGCTTGTCGATGTCGCGACCGGGCAGATACTTCATCAGGGGCGCGCCGAAGGTCGAGGAAATTACTATTCGTCATTGGTCGCTGGAGATGGCAAAGTATTCATGACCAGTGAAAGTGGAGTGATGACGATTTTCAAAGCTGGGAAAGAATGGAAGATTCTTTCCTCACACGACTTCGGTGAACGGGTAATGGCGACGCCCGTTATTTCCAACGGTGTGATGTTTATTCGGACCGATGAAGCACTGTACAGTTTTGTAAAGTCCTGATGACTGTTAGGGCACTGATGTGATCATGCTTCTCGATTTGCTTTCAAGTCAACCCGACGCCGATCCACCGTTTTGGTCCATCGGATTGTTAATTGGCTGCGACGTTTTGCGAGTCCAGCAAATGGCATCCAGCCGCTTCCTTACAACCCATTCGAGGCATTTAAATTGCCATGCGTTACTCAATCGCTCAAGAATTGGAATATCTTGGCTGATGAATCCCAATCCATCCAAAAGGCGTTTGCAACGCAAGTTGTTTTGAAAATGATCTGCAAATATATGTTGGACTTTCATACAAAAAATCCACTCATCGAGCAATTGTGTCAACGCAACTTTCATGATTCCCTGCCCCCAGTAAGAGGACGATAGGTTCCATGCGCATGAGATCATCCTAACACCGTCAATGCTGTAATGGTCATGGCGGACGTACCCAATCAATTCCCCATCTTGGTCAAGCGATGAGTAACGTGTTGTGGAAACTCCTGTATTGTCGCCTCTTCCCAAGATCTGCTTTAGCTCTTTGGAGTAACGATTTTCGTCGAGACGGTATTGATGGGGGACAACATTCGGGTCTTGTCTGACATGCAATATGCCGTCGATGTCGTCGAGCGTTGTTTGGCGTATATTCAGTATGGCATGCTCCTGAACCAATTAACAAGAAGTATGCCGACTTCGGCAAAAACTTTTTAAACCTGCTGCATAATCTGGCAGCTCAACCATGCGTTGTCAATAATTTCATTGGCGGTCATCAACACCCGACTGGATTATGCTGATCACTCGCCATGATTTTGCTAACTTCTGCAAAGTCACCTGGATAAACATCTGAGTAGTCGTATTTGCTTCCGAACTCGAATCAACTTCGGCTTCCAACAAGATAGGTCCAAGCATTCGTCAAAAAGTGGGAATTCAATTTACTTTTGGACTACGTTTCTATGGAATGATCCAGAATGCTTTCGTCTGCAATGGGTTTAGACCGAATGTGACCGAGAACAGTCACTGCGACTAGCGAAAATACAACGCATGGGACAAACCACAAATAGAATGGTATTTCGTCATCAAGCCAGTCGGAAACCTGGAGGGGCACGACTGCATGTACCAAAGGGCTAATCAGCATTCCGAATGCAAAGAAAGCCCCACCGGCAATTCCTGACAATGCTGCACCGCCTGATTGAACTCTACTGCTGAAGAATGTATACAACGCAAGAGGAAGCCAAGCAACGATGCCAATTACCGCTACCGCTATCAAAAAATTTGTAAAAGGCATATCCCAAAGTTGACTTGCAGCATCTTCCCAACACTTCACAAAGAGTACAACGGTACACAATACAGATTCGGTGGGAACAAATGCAAGGAACTGCCAGACCAAAAACGAACCCAAACCTATCTTTGCCTTGGTTTCGTAAGGCAGTTTACCTGAACTACTTCCACTTGGTTGGTATGGGTTAATTGCATTCATGTAGCAGTAAGTGTTCAATTCATTCTTGCGAGTTAAGACAGCCAGGAATCGATCATTTGCTTGCCGATATTCATAACGGCGATATTCTTGGTTGTTGGATTGGCGAGCCAGTTTCGGTGCGGTTAGTCGTTTGTAAGTCTAATCGTGCAATTTGGTAATCGCTCTCTCGTTTTGCCAACTAGCTGATCCGCATCAGGCCAAGGTTGATGCGAATGAATGGCCAAAACAGTCAGGCTTGCATTGTCTATCTCCTGAAGGATAATTTCGGATGGTCCGCAATAGAAAAACTTCACTTCCTTGAGGCCTGTCATCGTGTTGAGCGTTGAAATAATGGTTTCAACTCCGTGGCAATAGTCAATTTCGACCATCACAACGTTAGGCAGTCCTTGAAGCGATGCAAAGTCCATGCTTTTACCGTTTGGTCCCACAAGATGCACTTTCGTAACCGTCTCCGAAAATCGCTTGTCCATAACAATCCGTTCAATCAGCTCAGGAGAGCCGACGTAGATCTCAGTTTTTGCTTCGCTCACCAACTTATTGTAGTCGTACTCAGCTTGGGGTCTTGCTGACATCTTGAGCAGGTATGGATGGGCGATCACCAGTGCAATTGCCCCGAGGGCAATCAATGCGATGAAGCAGATTGCTAACCGTATGCTTCTCATCAAATGCCTTAACGGAATGTGATTGTGTCTAAGTGTGCTCCAGATCGTCGCCCCTCGCAACCGATTGATTGCGATCTTATCCGAGGTCATCCCATGTAACCGAAACACCAATCGCTTTTTGAAGGTTTGGGCATTGTACCCAATCTGCATACCCCGATGGTGCAGAGTTCCAAATCCAACGGAGTCCTTTGAGCAATGCTTGCTGGTCTCCAACGGAAAGCTTTGACGATTCAGTAGGAACGAATCGGTCTAGGGAATACAGGAACGAGTCAATGCAGTCGAGAGATTTGTTGCGTTCAAACTCAAGGGCGATGGGATACAAATAGAAAAGCAGGTCTTCGAATTTCAGGAACGAATAAACCCAACCGTAGAAATCCAAATCTGCTTTTGAAACGTCGTCAGGAATGCGGTGGTTAATTCTATCGCTAGCTCGACGTTCATCGCCGCCTCCATCGATTATTTGTGCCATTCGAAGATCAATGCGGGGCGGTCCGTGTTTTTTCGACAATTGATAAACAAGTTGGTGATTCATCAAGATTCTTATCGCAAATGACTTCAGGGGATAGTTTCGACTATTCGAGGTCCGTGACCAAGCAATCGTTCAATGGAAAGTGTCGCTGGACTAGCCCCAACAAACTTGCTGTCGATTCGTCTATTCCTGCTAATCCACAGATTGTCCCAAACGATTCGCTTTTCGATTTAAAACCACCAGGTTGACTACTCCCGCAACGAGCGACCAAGGCAATACAATGAAGCGTGCGGCAGTTACAAAGGCATAGAGACATGCACCAATACGATGTGCATTTGTAATCGGGACTCTAGTTCTCGCAAAAGTCACAGGATCGAAGTTTATCGCTCTTAAAAAGGATTCATCATAGAATGCAAATGAAGCGGGTACTGCCAAAAGTAGCGACCAAAGAAAGCCCTTGCGAGCACCAACCAAGAATTCATCCTTCTTCTTTGGCTCTAGGTGGATCGAAACAGTGACTCCGGGACTAAACCACAAATACAGTGCCAGCAAAGCCGCTATGAGAACGGTAGCCGTCAGTAATGTCCTTATCGAAAATTGAGGAATCACAAAAACCACTCACTCTCTTTCGAATTACCAGCATGCAAAAGGAAGCGTCGGGGCTCGATCAACTGCTTGAGCAATTGGGCTTGGTGCCAATCCGATTTCTTACTTCTTCCATCGCCCTTTCACGTGCACCAGACTGTTCAAGCCATCGTACAATGCCGTTTACACTCTTGCCAACCGGGGAGTACAATTACCGCCTAATTATTCACTGCGGCTAATGTAGATTTCTGTGGTGGTTTCAGATTTTCTGAGCAGCATAAATTGTGGCGGGGGTAGTAGATGTGGCGAGCCGTCAAATTACTTGTCGAATCCGTCAATCCGTCAAAACCCACCTGGGGAAGTTCCCCAACAGACCTTTGTCCGCAGGTAGATAAAGATTGGAAATTGGATATAGGACCATTGAAGATGACCGCGACAAACAATGCAGACCATCGAACTCACGGATGGCGGCATCTTGCTCTATGATGACGCCTTTCTCCCTGCTGAACTTGCTGACCGGTATTTCGTCGATTTGCGTGACGAGATCGCTTGGGAGCAGAAGCCGGGCATTTTTGGACACATGCAACCACGATTGATTG
>JAYVPE010000267.1:0-6329 GCA_043757575.1 Pirellula sp. | reverse complement strand
CGTCCAGGTACCCTACCCGCGCGATTGGGTAGTTTGATGGGCGCAGGAGTTGAGAACACCATCTCGCTGGGTTGTATCGTAGTAACCAGATCGGGAATCAAGTTGCTGGGCAAACCGGCTGGCGTGAACGAGACCGGCACTTCGGTGATCGAAAGCTTTCCGGTATAGGGGGTACCCTGCAAATTCATAAGCGTACCTGCCTTCACCATCACTTCTGCGCCAGGAATCGCGGAGGTTGTGATCCTCGTGTCGACCATTGGATCGACTGTTATTTCATTGGCAGTGTCCACGTTTGGTAAATAGATCGGCCGACCGATAACGTTATTGACGTTCTGCATTACAGCATGCTCTAGCAACAAGGCTGCTTTCTCTGCGAGGAACGGATAAGTAAGTGGGCCAGCGAACCGCTCGCCTCGAATCTTGATCGTATCGCTAGCCACAACGCCGCTACCCAGATCGAGCGTGAACGAACCATCGCTCATGGTCAACGCTTGGACGTTGCCCATCTCAACATGCATATTAAAAATGGGTTGACCGTCGACCTTCAGAATCTTTCCGGAGATACGTGTACTCGTAACCGGGTCTGCGACAACATCCAATGTCACGCTCCGAGTAGCTTCGAGAACTCCATCGCTTGCAACAACATCAAATGAATAGCGACCAATTTGATTGACGGTAGGGCGAAACACGAGTCGTCCGCTGTCACTGATCGACGTCGATGGCAAGCTCATTGCGTTACGAAGAGAGTAGCTAAGTAGATCTCCGTCCGAATCTGAGCCGGCCAACCGGACATCTAGCACTCCGCCAGGAGTCACGCTTTGCGGCTGGATCGCACCGAGTGTTGGAGGATGATTCGTATTGGCAAAGACCTTGGGTTTAAGGACAAACTGAACCTGCCCAGGATTGTTAAATTCGACTTCAACAGGATCCGACCACATGCCACGAGCAAGTCCACCACGAGCTATCGCAGGCTTCATGTTGACATACGGTTCACCCGCCGTGGTCGTTCCCGAGGCATTGCGAAGGCTAACACCTGACGGTAATCCTGGGAAAACCACTGCGACATCGCGACCGACCGCATCCCCATTATTCCTTAGCCGGATCGACGCGACATACTTGCCAGTGGCTGAATTGAATCGGACATCGCTGATCTCAACGATCACATCGCTGACGGTTGACAGACCGGAGAGATTGAGAGTGGCTCCGCTTGCAATCAACGTGCTATTCGCTTGAGAAAGTGGACCGCTTGTCGTTTCTAAATCGACTTCATTCGTCAGTGGTTTGATCGAGATGCGTGTCGCGAAGTCGCTATCGCTACTCAACAATTGGAACTTGAGCAGACCTGTGTCGAGAGACGGCAGGTCGCTCAAGTCGATATCCAATACGGAACCATCCCATCGCACTCGTCCTAGCGCATAGTCAGCCTTGGTACCTGCAAGAGTGAAGAGCGCCGTCCCGTTTCCACTTTTGGAAAGTAGCGTCGTGTTCGGAACTTTCGGGTCCACCAAATACACCGCTAGCAAATCCTCCAAACCCGAGGTGCGATCCGATGTGTCGAATTGGGAGTCAAGTCGAACGCGATAGTGACGAGTGCCATCCAATTGGCCAAGCGTGATGGTCAGATCGATTTCTCGGGCAATTCGGTCCGTACCCTCGGAGAGTTTCCTTTGCCCGCTCCTTTCACTATTCAATTCGTTGACAACTCGGAGCACGTCGAGTGGTGATACGACTTGATCACCATCCGTATCGAAAAAAGGCTTAGCTGGGTCACGCTGTGGAGGGAGCGCTTTGGGCTCACCCGAGTTGATGTAGTTAATCACAACCAATACGTCGAGGGGAGCGATGAATCCATCGCTATCCACGTCTAACGAATCCACTGGATTACGCCAATCAACACTGAGCATGCGTCGATCCTCAAGCAACTCAACGATCAATCGACGACGTCTGTTCTTGATGCTTTGATTTGAATTGCTGGAGTGCAGTGAACGCTTGCTGTGATTTCGAGATATCATGTGTAGCCTAGAGAATGAAAACAAGTTTCGATCGATGAATGTGGTTGATGTGTCTTGCAGCATAGCTCTACGGGGCAAGTCGTTGCATAGCCTCGTGGACTTCGTCACGTAGCAAACGGTGTTCGGGAGAATCGTCTATGGATGCCTGGTTGAGCGAGTTCAGTACTTTTAGCGATTCTTGGTAGTGAACCACTGCTTTATCCGGTTGCTCAGTGATAGTTTCGAATCGACCGAATTTTGAGAGTATTTCGGCTAAGTCGATTTGAGCCGCGAAGTTGGGTGGATCCGATTCCGTCAACGATCGTCGTAGCTGCAAACTCTGTTCGTACAGAGATGCAACCGCATCAAACTCTTTGCGTTCTACCGCCAAGTTAGCTACGTACACCAAGGATATTGAAAGGTCCCTTTTCGCCGTGGTACTATCGGGTGCCGCATTGAGAATCTGTTTTGCGAGTTCCAATCCCGACTGAAATGTCGCGGACGCTTCGTCGAGTTGGCCCAAATGCTGCAACGCGCTTCCAAGCTTATTACAGATTACGGATTTGTCTCGCGATTGAACAACTTGGCTGCCTGCGTTCAGACCCTTGTTCGCCATTGCTAAACTGTCGCGAAATGCTTTGGCGGCCATTTCCCAGTTGGATTCTTGTCCGTAGATGTTGCCTATTTTCGAGAACGCAATCTGACAATCGCGCATCAGTTCGTGATTTTCAGGATCGGCATCCAAGAGGGATTGAAACGACGCCTGACTTGACACAAACGCATCTCTCGCATTATCGATCCTGCCTTGTTGCAGGCGAATATTACCGATCTTCTCCCAGCCAAAGGCAACGTCGCGAACAAGGGTGGGATTTCCCGGATGACTTTTCTCCACTTCGGAACTGATTGCGAGGGACTCACGATAGGCTTCGTTTGCGCGATCCAATTCGCCGAGTTCGACTTGCGCATCCCCGATATGCTCTAGTGCGATTGAGATATCGCGTTGCGGTTGGATCTCGTTTGGCAACTCAGCGGCAACGCGTTTGCTGATGTCCCGTGCCATTTCAAAATGCTGGATCGCGGTTTGCGTTGCATTTTTGCTATCGGTATTTCCCACGTTCAAGTAGATCATTCCAATTTCATTATGAGCCAATACCGTCGCGCGATCCGCTTCGGTTCTCGTTTCAAGTGACTTGGCGACTTTAGAAAGACCCAGCAAAGCTTGGCCCAGTATTTCTCGTCGAACGCCTTGCGCACCGTCGATCGGCTTTAGTTTGCGCTGAATATTCGAGACCACGCTTCGCAATGTACTGAGCGATAGTTTGTTCTGTGTGTTTGCTTCCAGAAGCGATGCGCGAACTTTGTCTGCAAGATCGGTTTTTTCTTCTGCGATCACGGACTTCTCTCGTGCAAGCTTGATCGCTGTTCGCTTCTCCACCTTAGCGATATTGGACTGATTGTGGAGGAGGAATGAGAAGACGACTGCAGTGACTGAAACGACTGCGATGGCTCCAAGAATGACTTGCGATAGAAGCCGATTGCGTCGCATGAATCGCCATGCGCGCTGTGACAGCGAATCTGGCAGGACACTGACAGGTTCATCCGCAAGCCAACGTTCGATGTCTTCGATCAGATAGTTGTTTTTGGAATATCGCTGTTCGGTTTCGATAGCCATCGCCTTGAGACATATCGCTTCTAACGAGGCGGGAATTTTCGGCTGTCGGCGTTTGGGAAGCAAGTAGTTACCGGCAATTGCATTCCTAACGATTTCCTGATGTGAGTTGCCTGAATAGGGTGCATTGCCCGTTAAAATGAAGTAAAGTGTTGCGCCTAAGCTAAACAGGTCGCTAGCAGGTCCGATCCTATCGAACTTTCCCGCCGCCTGTTCAGGACTCATGTACGCAGGTGTTCCTAGGACTACTCCCTCGTTTGTTAAATCATCATGGCTGCCCGCGACGGTAGGTTCATCCGAGTCAAGCATCGCGACCGTATCGTCTTTTGCCTTGTCGTTTGACTTGTCATCCAACTCCATTTTTTTTGCCATCCCCCAATCGACCACCATGGTCTCACCGTTCTCGCCAACGATGATATTTGCGGGTTTAATATCTCGGTGTATGATTCCTTTGGTATGAGCATATTCAATGGCGTGACAAACCTCGACAAACGTGCCGAGAATCCTTCGATAACCAATGCCTGTATAGCGTTCGAGTTCGTTGGTTTCGCGGTGATGCTCTTCGACAACTTGCCTAAGAGTGCGGCCGCGAATGAGTCGCATTGTGTAATAGGGGGAGCCATTCTCTCGAAACCCCACGCTGTAAATGGGAACGATGGCTGGGTGTTCTAGCTCCCCTGTAATCTCGGCCTCTCGTAAGAAGCGTTTCTGCTTCTCAGAATCGTTTTGGAAACGAGGTAAAATCTCCTTCAATGCAACTTGACGGTTTAAATGCGAATCGCGAGCTAATGAAACTTGCCCGAGGCCGCCGCTGGCGAGCGGTTGGATGATTTGAAATCGATTCTCGCTTGACTGTTTTTCAAGTGATCGATGCCGCATCCATAACGCCCTCAGAAGTGGTACGTCCTCCGTCGTCAAAAACTGTTGTTCAATGAGCACTTCCAGCAGCGTCTGCTCCGGATGGTCGGCCCAAATGGTTACCGCTGAACCAAGCGCAATCGAGTCAATAAAATCGACTTCAAAGGCGAATGCCCCGAGCTGCCACGCGGGTTCAGCAAGACGAGCCATGAGTTTCTCCATGAGGCGCTACACGAATGGGCCAAACGCGAATGCAACATTTGCAACTCGCCGAGCATGTTGTTTCGTTGGCCGTGCCCGACAGGCGCGCAGTAAGCCTACACTAAAGGATGTTACGGCATGAAGAACGTGAGGCAGAATCTCGACAGTTTTTGCCTGGTCAGCGGAATTTGTAGGTTTTCCTTGGTCCAACCGCCTGCCAGGCTTCCGTCGCGTTCAACCTAGCCCAGCTTCGGTGGTTCTTGGTTGCGATCGATACGCGAGCTGGCTACAATTGACCGTTCGGTTCGCTCTCATAACTATTGTTGGTGTTTCATCATCATTGTTAATCGTGATGAACCGTTCTCCGCGATATTTTGACTTCTTTGAACTGGACTCATTAAGTGTCTTTAGACGACCTCCTAATTGAGCAATCACTGAGCGAAAGCCATTCCTCAGTTGTTGAAATTCGAAATGGTGATATTGCCGCATTCGGTAAACTCACGGAACAATTGCGCCCGTACCTTAAACATGTCGTGCGGAACGCAATTGCAGGTCAAAGTACAGTTATTCGCGAGGAGGAATCCGACCTCGTACAGCAAACGCTCGTTCGAGCAGTAAAGTGCATTGAAAGTTTTCGAGGGCAATCCGCCAACGAATGGCGGGGATGGCTGGCAGCAATCGCCCGGAGCCAAGTGCGCGATGCCAAGCGTTACTGGAATGCCGAACAACGAACTAACACTAGAGAAATCGACTGGGATGAAGCAGAGTTGAGGCTCTCAAGCGATGATGAATCTCCATCGAGCGCTGCACAAAGCGTGGAGCTCAAAGACAAGCTTTCAGCAGTGATTGCGCAATTGAGTTCAGCGCAACAAGAGTTGATTCAGTGGCGTCACCGGGATGGGCTTACACATGCCGAAATAGCAGCGAGGCTCAACATCTCGACGGATGCAGTCCGTCAAAGATCCAAATTCGCAATGGACGAATTGCGACAAAGATGGCGAAAAACAAGACAGTTCGCGCTTAACGACGAGCACGGTTGTAATAAGCAGGAACAAAGGTGTCAGCAGGAACAAAGGTGTCAGGAACCGTTGTTTTCTGACATGGATAGACAGGCTGAACAGGATTGATTTCTACATCCTGTATATCCTGTCCATCCATGTGAATATGGGCCTCAAATCACGACGCGATGAATCGATGGTGGATCTACTCTTTAGATGTCTCCGATTGTGTTGCATCTCGCATTCAGTACTCATACAATGAACGCTGTCAGCGATCGTATTGCTGCCAATCGATTCGACCAATTCGAGTTCGAACCGAGCGAGATGCAAGCCGTTCATCACCGAACAAAGGGATGCAGACAAGCGTTCGGTCGACCGGTTTTGGTCGGTGCATTTCGTACTTGCTCACGCTGCCTGATCCCCATCGTTGAACTAAATGGCTTCTCCTGGCAGTGATCGATTCAGGGCGTCGATCATAACATGGGCCGAAAACCGTGGGCTAGCGCCCTTCGGCTTATCAGCCGCAACGCGATAGCGTCCGGTTTAACCCGACTTATGATCGACGCCCGATTCAGGCTTGCGGAAGGCGACGGCTCTTCGAGTCCGGGGCAG
>JAYVPE010000266.1:0-6334 GCA_043757575.1 Pirellula sp. | reverse complement strand
GAAGTGCCGCCAACACATGTTCACCAATTTGCAGCTCCAAGTTCTTGATCTTGCTAACAAATCTCGCAACTTGTTCCCCACGTTGCGGAGCTGGCGGTACTTTTCCAGGCTCCCCTTCAGAAATGCTTGTCATCGAACTATTTAACCTTTACCAATTTCATGATTCGCCCTGAAACATTCCAGTCTTGTACGTAAAGATTACCGTCCTTGTCCCAGTAAGACCCGTGTGTGCCACTGAAAACGCCCTCAACCCACTGATCTTGTGGGATGCCATAATTGGCCCCTTTGGCCTTATCGGGGTTGTGGCCTAAAACGGCCATGATTGTGTTGCTCTTGTCCAGTATGACCACTCTCCCATGCAAGTCGGGAACGGATACATAGTCCCCTTGGACCGCCGCAGAAGTGGGCATTCCCAAACCTGTAACGATCTCATCGATATATTCTCCATTAAGATCGTAGTGCAACAAGCGGCCCTTTGGCTGATGATTACGGTCGCAGATCAATAGCCGCGGCGGCTCATATCGCGTATCAAGAGTCATTCCGTGTGCAGTATTGAATTGCTTAAGATCATTCCCTTTCGTACCGAAGTGCATTATGTACTTGCCGGTCTTGTCGAATTTGAAGATATGGTTGCTGGCATAGCCGTCCGAGAGAAAGATATCGCCGTTGGGAGCCACCGTGATTGCAGTTGGATTGAACTTGTCGAGGTTGAGACCCGATTCCTTAGGGAACGGAAGTTTGAGTACGATCTCTCCGCTTTTAATGTTAAACTTCATTCCCTCTGCGTTAGCGTTTCGGGCTCCGTAAATAAATTCACCGTCCGCCTCATCGCGAATCTTCATGTCATGAATATTGGAGTATTCTTTGCCTAAGTACGAATGGATCACTTGCCCCTCGGGCGAGAAAACGAAGACTCCTGCATTTGCGCTCGTGTAAATGTTCCCCGATTTATCGACAACGACTGCTCCATGAGTTGGTCCCAACGCTGACTTGCCATCTGGGCGAAGCCCCCAGCCCGGCACCGTGTCGAAGGTCATGATCCCGCAACCCATCCGTACCGGTTTGGCTTTTTCTTGTGCAAGTACCGAGGACTCAAAGCTCGCCGCGAAAAGAATCGCGATACAAATAATACCGAATTTCATAATCTAACCTTGTGAATGATTTTTCAACTGGAATACATAGGTTTTGAATCAGTGTCGCTCCGCGGGCGTCGAAGCATGTTCAACAATGCCGGGTCACTGAGTGCCCCAGCCACGATGGGATCAAATGAGGAATAATGCACACTTGCACTACTTTTTTGCTGCCTCCGGCAACTCCATGACTTCTACTTTTCGAATCGATACTTTGCTACCAGGATCATGTTGCTGGAATGCAAAGTGACCTTCTTTGAAAGTTTTTTCAAAATCAAGGTACTCGTACAATTCATCACCGTTGATGGTTATCTTGATCCGTGTCATGTTCTTGCCTCGCCAGACATCATCGCGAACTTCAAGTTCATAGGTGAACCAGGCATCGGGCTCTACGACACGTTTGTATACATGACACATCCCATACAAGGAGCCTGTTCGAATCGGGTCGCTATGGGTGCAGTCGATTTGAGCCTCATACCCATCAGAGAAACCGGGCTTTCGCGTGCACCGAAAATAGAGGCCTGAATTTCCCTTGTCGTTAATCTTGACTTCGGCGCGATACTTGAAGTTCTTGTATGGACCTTTGGTACTTACCAGCATCGATGCTGTACCGGATCCCGCCAACGCACCATCCGTAACCTCCCACTTGCTTTCCTCTTTGCCGACTTTTTCCCATCCGTCCATGGTCTTGCCATCAAATAAAGAGACCCATTTCGCGTCTTGGGCTTGCAAGAGACTAGGTGCCGAACCGGAAAATGCACCCAACATTAAAAACGTCAGAAATCGAAAGGATCGTATCATGTTAAAAAGCTCCGCGGGTATCATGTGAGGACCAACTTGCATTCTGCGGAAGCAGTTGCAAACTTACCCGAATAATCATACCCCTCAGCGACACGTCCTAACAGCCCGCGAACCTCCCGACGCAGGCTGGAAACCGAATCGACAACCGAATCGACAACCGAATCGACAACGGAGGCAAGTCAGGTTAGCCTTTAGGTCTGACAATCCTTACACGATTTCATAGAAACTTCATATCCAAACTCCATTTCCGTGGCAATATTTATGATCCACCGATTCCTCTCTCTTGCAGCTATCATTGCATGCAGCGTTTTCATTAGCAACATCCCATTCGGCTTTGCAGGCGAACCCGAAATTATCACACTTTGGCCAGGAACGTCTCCCGGCGAAGGATCGGACATATCAACCGAAAGCGAATTTACTGAGGGCGGGAAAAAATTCGTTGCCCAAAAGCCGATTTACCTTGTTACCAACGTGTCCAAGCCCGAGCTCGCAGTCTATCGACCTGATCCTGCTAACGATACCGGTGCTGCGATCATTATTTGTCCAGGTGGCGGGCATCGATTGTTGGCGTACGATCTCGAAGGGACCGAAATCGCCCAATGGCTCAATACGATTGGCATTACTGGCATAGTATTGAAATACCGTGTGCCGTCTCGCAATCCCGATTTTAAGTGCCTTGCTGCCATGCAGGATGCGCAACGAGCAATCAGTGTAGTCAGGACACGCAGTAAAGAACTTGGCATAGAAGCATCCAAAATTGGGATTCTGGGGTTTTCCGCAGGGGGCGAAGTGGCCGCTAGGGCGTCCCTTCAGTTCAACGATCGCAAATACGAAAAAGTAGATTCAGCAGACGAATCGTCATGCAGGCCAGACTTCTCGATGTTGATCTATCCCGCTTACCTCGTGAACGAAAGTAAGTCCTTGCTCGAGGAGCTTAAACCGACGGCGGAAGCTCCGAAATCGTTTATTGTTCATGCTTGGGATGATCCTGTAACCCCTCTAAGCAGTCTGTGCTTGGCGACTGAATTAAAAAAAGCAAATATTTCCTGTGAACTCCACCTTTTTGCTGCAGGTGGACACGGCTACGGTATGCGCCACGTAGACGGGATGCCAGTCACCGATTGGACGACGCAAGCCACTCTTTGGTTGAGCAACTTTGCATCCAAGAAATAGGATGCACATAAAAAAGTTCCGTATCCAGAAATGCAAAGTAGAAGCGTTTGCAACTGGGATCGACGCCTAAAAAAAGGCACCGCGACAAGTTCAAGATCAACTGAAGGTCCTCTCCCTCCTCCAGCCAGCCTCGAGCAAACCGCGGTGCCATTGTATCGGTTGAATTAACTTGAACACTTGCACACACACGCCCAACGTCAGTCTTCCGATTCCACATGGACATAAAGCAGTTACCGTACCAATACGTTAATTGATTGCTCCCGCGAAAAGTGGCGTTCGTTTTTAAGTCTCTGATTGGAAGTTTGTTAGGCGTTTTCCCTGTTGGAATGGTTTCTTTTTCCCCTCTGCATTTTTTGAAAATCCGATTAGCAGAATTCGATGGATAACGAGTTATTGAGAATTTAACGAGTGTTCGCACATTAACGAGGCATCGCCATTGCTTAAAAAGATAGCAATTTTAGATGTGGCGGAAGCGCACGCACTTTGGAGTTCGTATCGACTGGTGAATAAAATTTGGTTTGGCAAGCTAATAGGGTCATCACGGCGGCGAAATTTGGCGGGACCAAAAGTCGGGGGAATGGTCAGACGTCTGCTTTACATTCAGAGCAGGACATAGATACTAGGCGCACCGTCCATTTTTGATTATTCGTCGATTGCAATTGTGTTCAATTGACCTCACTCTCGGGAGAATTAATGCCAACTACATGGATGTCGCGAATGGCTGTCTCGGAGCTTTCTACCTATCGGTGGAGCTTCGAAGAAGATGTGATGCGATACAAGGAACATGGCTATCAAGCAATCGGCATTTGGAGGCCAAAGCTTTCCGATTGTGGCGAGGCGAAGGGACGAGAATTGCTGTTGGATCAACAGATGAAAGTGTCTTCCCTAAATTGGGCGGGCGGCTTCACTGGAAGTGATGGTAGATCATTTCGAGAGTCCATACATGACGCCCTGGATGCAATCGATGTGGCTGCTAAGTTGGAAGCGGACTGTCTTGTCATTTTAGCCGGTAGTCGCGCAGGCCATACGCGTAATCATGCCAAACGTTTGCTATCGCAAGCCTTGAAAGTCCTGTCAGAAGCCGCACAGGCTGTCGGAATTCAGTTGGCTGTAGAACCGATGCACGTAGGTTGTGCTCATGAATTTACATTTTTAACCAGCATTCCCGATACTCTAGATGTTATTTCTGGAATCGGTAGCAGCAATTGTGGAATCGTGTTTGATTGCTATCACATGGCGCAAGACGATAATGCAATGGATTGGCTTCCGTCTATTGTGCCGTTTATTCGATTAGTCCAATTAGGCGATTCGAAAAGAGCTCCGATTGGGGAGCAAAACCGTTGTTTGCTAGGAGAGGGCAAGGTTCCATTGGTTGCCCTCGTCCAGACAATTGAGCAATATGGCTATGAGGGTTACTACGAAGTGGAATTGCTCGGTGAGGATGTAGAGCACTATGAATACAGCGAAATATTGAGTCAATCGTTGCAGACATTGGCTAGCTATCATTCTTTCGATAGCTAAGCATTGGCAGAACAATGCCTTAAGAGCGTGCAACACGAAGATCGGCTGTTTAGGTTAACCAGGAAAAGTTAGCTGCGTAGGGTGAGTGTGAATAGGTCGCTGCGACCCGATCATGCCAATCGAACCGAATAACCGATGCTACCCAACGTCAGGCGTTCGAATGGATGCAAGCAATGCTTGTGACCAAATTCAACGCGTGGGTTGCAACGTTTTTTCCGAGTAATAGACCCGGCCAAGAATGAAATCTCGCGTAACCAAGGTTCTGCTCTCCCTAGCCCGAACAAGCTCGCTAATGACTGCAGTGGGAGTAATTGCATTTCACGCGAATGACTCGTATGCCGAGTCAGCTAGGAATACGCCCATCGTTCAAGCCATTCAAAAAGCGGAACCCGCAGTTGTTAATATTCAAGGCAATAAAACGATTAGGAACTCGTCCGCTACCGGGCAATCGACTCGCCAAGAAGTCAACGGAATGGGTACTGGAGTCATTATCGATCGACGTGGTTACATTGTTACCAATTACCACGTTGTGGACGAAGTTGCTCGAATTGAAGTGACGTTGGCAGACGGTACGAGCTCCATTGCTAAATTGATCAACTACGATCCGGAAACCGATCTCGCGTTAATCAAAATACCCACCGATCGTGACCTGCAAGTAATTCGGGTAGGTTGTAGTGAAAGCCTCTTGCGCGGCGAAACTGTCATCGCTATCGGCAATCCGTTTGGTTATCAAAACTCCGTAACTGTCGGCATCATCAGCGCACTCCATCGCGACATTCCTGTTAATGGATCTCAACAATACAACGACCTTATTCAAACCAACGCAGATATCAATCCAGGCAACTCCGGGGGACCGCTTCTCAATATTGACGGAGAGGTAATCGGTATCAACGTCGCTGTTCGTGTTGGAGCTCAAGGAATAGGATTCGCAATTCCAATCGATACTGCCGTCGAAGTAATGGCCGATCTGGTCGCTGATCATCGCGGAGCAGCCCACGGAATCTCGTTTTCCAAGGGCGGTGAAGGCAGGCTAATAGAAATAGTCGGGAGCCAGCTCGTCGTTCGAGAGTATCGCGGTTCGGATTCCAATGCGAGTCGAGACATACGATCCGGTGATCGAATTGCCACAGTGGAAGGTCATCCCATTTCCAATCGTTTGGAGTTGGAGCTGGCCATGCTGGACCTTCGTTCTGGTCAACCCATTGAACTTGGGCTGGATCGGAATGGAGTTAAATTAGCTCATTCGATCACGTTGAATGCATCGACAAACAAACTGGAGGCGGACGTGGTAAAGATCGCTTGGGAGCAACTCGGAATCCGCTTAACAGCAGTTCCTGCATCTTCTGTGGCTGGCGTAGGAGATGAATACACAGGTGGTCTGCGGATTAATGATGTACGCCCAGGTAGCCCGGCGGAACGTGCTCGACTGGTACCGGGCGATATTATCGTCGGCATGATGGATTGGAAAACTCCAAAGATGGAATCTCTCACATGGATTCTATCCAATTCAAGCTTTCGAACCGCGGGCTCCTCGAATTACTACCTTGTTCGTAAGCGAGCTCGGTTGACCGTGGCGATGACCCCAGAGACATCCACGCAATCTTCATCGGCTCGAAACGTGTCGCGAGACATTCGCTAAATGCAGAACAGCGGTCTCCGCCGGAATTTAGGATTCACAAGTTCTCGGCTGTGACCTCCGAGCCACAATA
>JAYVPE010000265.1:0-6345 GCA_043757575.1 Pirellula sp. | reverse complement strand
CCCGTGGAGATCGCTGTTCACCTTTCGAATTTGACAACAAAGGACGTTTTGGCTAGACAAAATCGTGCAAAACACAAAACATCTATTTTTGCCCATTCGCTTGTTACTGCTTTTTGTTGCCTGGATGGTTTGTCCAATCACTAGTCAGGCTCAGCAATTAGATTTGAACCAAGTTAAGCGAGAGCATCTTATCACAAATAGTCGCAACGGCGAAACAGGCGATGTATCCATCTATTTATCCTTCCCAAATTGGTTTGCAGGGAAGCCCGGATACTGTCCGGTTCGCGTACGCGTTGTGCCGTCGAAAGGCCTGAGTTTTAAGAGCGACGGACTGCTTAAGGTTAGGATCGGATCGGCGTATTACTCCGGACGGGCCGATAGGCCTGCTGTTGTCGAAATACCGATTATTAGTGGAACCAGCGAAGCGACTGGCGACATACTCGGCAACTACTTTGTTTTGGAAACTTATTTTGGTATTTCGGCAAGTCTAAATGGTCGGAAGTTAGCCGGGCAGCAGGTGATTGTTTACAAGCTTGGTACTGCAGCAGCGAGAACTGGCAAAGAATGCGAGAACCTAATTCTAATTTCCAAGGAGTCTTCTAAGGCGGACATCCGTCGGCTAGAAGCGATTGCCGAAATGGCCCAAACCGGCAATTGGTTTTCCCAAGAGAAATATTTCCTTGCCACTAATCATACTGCGGTCTATTGCGACGTTCGAAATATGCCATCCAATTGGCTTTGCTTAAGTAGTCTAGAGCAAGTCTCGATCGGTATTGACGACCTTAAGCGAATGGACGCAGCCGGACTAGATGTCATCAACAATTACGTGCTGGCAGGAGGATTCTTGGCCATAAACAAAGTGAACTCGGGTTTGGAAGTTGCAAAATATTTGCCGATCGATTTGTCGAGGAAGTATATCGAAACGAAGAATAATTTCAAAAATAATAAACGAGATACGAACTTCCAAGTTAACAGTCTCATTCCATCAGACTTCGAACCTCCGATCTTAGACCTGTTTTCAAACACTATTTGGGATCAATTGGTTTTAGCAACAGGAAGATCGCTTCCAAGTGGAAACCGCACTGGTTCCATTGTGTACGGCGTTGAAAGACATTGGTTAAATCTCGATGACGAGGCAAATTGGATTGTAGAGAGCCTACTCGACGTAGGGAAGACCTACATCGATTCGCAACTTGCTTCTCCGTGCGCATTTATTAGCCAGTTTTATGAAACCCTTTCTGCTTCAAGTCCGCAGATTGATGGCGAGACACAATCGGTCAGCGAGACCGCGACACCCTTTTTTGTTGTTCATGGATTCGGAAAGGTATACTTAGACAACTGGCTTCGATCTGACCATTTCAATACGTTCGAAGCTAAAATCAAGTTAGCCAGCATAAGCATAATACAGAATCAATGGGTGGCCGATGCGGGAAATCGTACGAGTAGGATGTCGCATGGGGTTGGCGATGATTTTTGGGACTGGCTCATACTATCTGTCGGTCGCACTCCTGTGATACCGTTCTTGGTCTTTGTTATTTTGTTTGTGGGCGGGGCAGCTCCAGGGCTAATGTTTTGGTGCAATCGACACAAGCGGCGAGTCTGGCTTGTTGTTTTGATGCCTCTAACGGCAGCCATCTGCACGGTGTTATTGTTCGGTTACGGACTACTCAAAGATGGCCTGGGCGCGGTCTCGAGAGTACGCTCACTTGCATTTATCGATGAAAGAGGAGACGGGTTGGTTTGGTCGCGACAAAGTTTCTTCGCAGCAACTGTTTCGAATCAAGGATTGATGATTGGGCCTGAAACGCAGTTTACGCCAGTGACCGTCAATTCCTTTTCTTCGTTGCCAGATTGCGAACAGTACGAAGTGGATGGTATGCAACAGTACCGCGGCATGCTGCCACCGCGCTTGCAGACCCAATTCTGTCTCACACATCCGTTAAGAAAAGTAGCTATCCTCGAAAGGAAACCGGAGCAAGATTCAATTCTCAGTGGACCGGCCATTGTTAACAGTTCGAATTTCACATGGAACATAGCCGTTTTTGTAGGAATGAAAAACGAGTTCTTCATTGCATCCGATGTAGGACCGGGTCAGAAAGCTGAGTGCGTCGTGTCGACGAGAGCAGATGCTGTACTGGAGTTGCAAAAGCAATACAAATCTCAACCGCTCACTCCTCCTGCCGATTCTCCATCCGCAGATCAAACCTCACTCGGTCAGTATCTCATCGACATTTTTTCCTACCGAAAATCCCGGACCAACATGGTAGGGCAAATAACGGAAGAAACAACATGGGCTGGCCACCTCGGTAACAATCTCAATTTGCCTTTAAGCGACCAGACTGTTTTGTTACCTGGGACCTATGTGCTCTTCGTGAGTGATGCGACCTATCTCGAACGCTGCTTGCCAGGCGTAAAAGACCAAAACGGATTGCACGCTATAGTTGGACGATGGTAAATGCAAGACGACCTCGATTTATTTGGGGGCAGCTTGCAGTGAGGATCGCAGTTTCGCTTCGAAACGGTGCAGGGCCTTAACAAGTTCAGGGTGGTGGGGCTTTAGGTCGACCGCAAGCCGTTGCTGTTGTACGGCATCTTGATAGCGATCCATTGCAGCGTAGCAATAGGCGAGCGTATCTAGATACTCGGCCTTTTCAGGAGAAAGAGTGCAGGCCTTTCGGCTTAGAAAGAGAGCTTCTTCCTTGCTGCCTTCGGTGTTAGCGATCACCCAAGCGAGAGTGTTACAGATATTTGCAAGCCAGACGGAAAAGGAGGCGTGTTCACTGGAATTGGATTTCTTTCGCAGTTCCTCGCCTTCACGAATGCGACCACGAAGGTCGGCAATGATCTTAACTAATTTGTTTCGACGCATATTGGAGTCGCTTTCCGAGAGAGACAGCCGATAGAGCCCGATAATCGCATCTACATTTTCAGGGGCGAGTTCGATAGATTGCCAGTAGTTCTTGGCTGCCTTGTCGAATTCACTTACTTGCCTTGCTGCATCTGCAACGTACAAGTGGAAGTTGGATATGATTTCATCGGGATTTGGATACCACTCGTTCAGTTGACGTTTAAACATGGGCTCGTTGTGGTAACGAGTTACGAATGGTTCGAGCACATTGGCGGCCTCAGAATGCTTGCCTTGAATTTGAAGCATTTGAGCAAGAAGAGTCATTCCGTCTTGGGTGGCACGATTGGTCAAGTCATCATTTACAACCAACCGGAACTCCGCTTCGGCCCAGTCAAATTGGCCTCTTTCCTCTAGCTTCTTTCCGAGGCTAGAACGGCGGTCTTGGTCGGAAGTGCTTGGCTTTTTTGAAAACTCGATTACGCCTTTTAATGGTGGCTCCGATTCTGAATTGGCATTCATCGGAGCACCCTGTGCAGTGCATGCAACTTGATTCACGCTATGTTCGGCAATTGCGTTTGCTATTTCATTGCTTCCTTGCAGCATAAAGCTTTCGGCTAGCAGATATCCGAACATAAACTCACGTGAAACTATGCTGATTGGCAATTTAGCGTGCTGCTCTTGAACAATCTCTGGCAACTTGTACTTCAACGCCCACTGGGCGAATTCATTGGCGCGGGTGGATCGGTTGCCGATCATTGAATCAAGCGTGGGTACTACTTTGCCGAGAGACAAGATCGATCGAGCTGTCGAAACTGCGTAGGTCCGCGATATCGGCTTGTCGAAAGTTTGCTCAACGACCCATTTATGCAAATCGATAACGAGCTCTAAGTTGGTTTCGATCGAACCGGCTTTTAGTAGTTGTATTTCGTCAGTGAGAGTTTGTTCCCACCACTTGAGATCTAAGTCCGTCTCATTGGATGCATACTTTACCAACCAGCGACTTGCTTGGCTTTGGCCACCGCTGACGAAATTATGCAAGGCTTCTTTTCGATTTTCCCAAGTTTGGCCAACGGTGGGCTTGCTCCTCATGAGAAGAAGTGCAGCTCGCTTGGCCAATCCGCTTCGCGTTTCGTATCGAACCAATCGGCAAAGCGCTGCGAATCCTTCGTCGTGCTCGAGACGTTGCAGTTGATCGATATACATAGTCTTCTCGACGTCGGCCGCCCCGTAGTTGGTCAGGATCTGCCGGACACTGACCGGGTCTGTATCCCACGACCACGAGAATTGGTTGCTCTGAACAACGAATCGTGCGGTAGTGGCGATTTGTGGGTCGGGATGAAAACTTGCCGCGTGCAATTGATCTAGCGCGAGCACGCCGATCCTTTCCAGTTCTGCTTGTGCTCGGAGTCGGCTTGAGTAGCTTGGATTGCTAAGTTGTACAATTAACAGCGAGATACGATGTCCTAATTTGTCCGGTTCAAGATCAGTGATCGACTCGGTTTGTGCAGGGCCAGAGCTGCAAAACAGGACAAAAAGCAAAGTGGTATATGCAGACCGAAGCGCTCTGTTCATTAAATACTCGGACATAGAATGCACCCCCAAAGGCCTATTGAATCCGTTCTTTTGGTTTTTGATCATGATTCACGACGTTCTTCGCTAGTAATGTCTAAGCAAAAGTAGTTCCAAGCAATTTTTTTCCAAAGAAGATCGAGATCGAATAAATCTGATTTCCTATGTCTATCTTGGCGTCATTCGGCCATCCATGCCAAGTGGAGAAAGCCATCTTAACCCTAAAAAAGCCGTGCAAAATGGATTGTGCTGATTAGAAACCAATTTTAGGGAGGCAACGGAGACCAATTTCTATTTTTTTTGTCTGGTTTGCAATGAAAATTTGACAGAGGGTAGTAGGAGGCGATACGATATCGTCTGAGCGAATTCCCGCGACGAATGATGTCCGTAGTGGGAATTTGCCAAACTCATCACAATTACACTACTGCTTACTGCTTGTCGGTTTTAGCTCGATGCGTTGGTTCGAGGAAACTTGGGACGGGGAGAGGTTCGCACGATGGCGAAGAAGATTCAGCATGTTTGGGGCGTGGAAATTGGTCAAAGCGCCCTTAAGGGTATGCGATGTCATTTGGAGGGAGAACAGATCGTTACGGACGTGTTCGACTTCGTCGAATATCCAAAAATTCTTAGCCAACCCGAGGCTGAGCCGGATCTGTTGATAGCGGACGCATTGCAGCAATTTTTATCACGAAATGATTTGCGTGGATCGCGGATCGGCGTGAGTGTGCCTGGACAGAGTGGCTTGGCAAAATTCTTTAAGCCGCCGCCAGTTGAAGTCAAAAAGATTGGCGACATCGTCGCGTACGAAGCCAAACAGCAGATCCCGTTTGACCTTAATGATGTGATTTGGGACTTCCAGCAAATGGAGGGAGCTCAAATCGAAGACGGGTATGCGCTGGATTGCGAAGTCGGATTATTCGCGATGAAACGCGATGCTGTTTTCCGATCGATGAAGCCGTACAAAGAGAATGCGATGGACGTGGATTTGGTGCAATTGGCACCGATGAGCATCTACAACATGATCGCTCATGATAGATATTCCGAACGGATGTCTACCGAAGCTTATGACCCCGATAGCCCTCAAAAATCGATTGTTGTTCTTTCGATAGGTACCGATGCAAGCGATTTGATCGTAACGAATGGGTTTCGCGTTTGGCAGCGAAGCATACCGATCGGCGGTAATCACTTCACCCGTCAATTGACGAAAGACCTAAAATTAACTTTTGCCAAAGCAGAGCATCTCAAAAGGAATGCGATGCAAGCGGACGACCCGAAGTTGGTTTTTCAAGCAATGCGACCTGTGTTTAACGATATGGTCACAGAAATCCAACGGTCGCTCAATTTTTTTAAAACACTGAACAAGAAAAGTGATTTGGAATCAATGTTGCTTTTAGGCAACACTGCCAAACTGCCAGGCCTTCAGCAGTTCTTGAACAAAAACCTGGGCATGGAGGTTGAAATCCTCGACAAGTATCCAAAGCTTGAGGGATCGGAAGTTACTGGGGCGCAAGCCTTCAAGGAAAATGCGGCTGCATTCGGTGTTGTCTATGGTATCTGCTTGCAGTTGCTCAAGCGTGGGCCGATGCGAACTAGCTTATTGCCACGTGAGATCGTAATCGATCGCATAATCAGAATGAAAAAACCCTGGGTGGTTGGTGCCTTGTCGTTGTTGCTGGTCGGATTGGTTACGAACCATGCCACAATGGGACGTGTGATGAGCGTCGTGGATGAGGGGCGTTGGAAGGCTGCACAAGAATCTGCAACGACTGTTTCTACTGAGTCGGCGAATGAGATAAAGGAAGACCAAAAGCGAAAAGATAGTATTTCCTTATACGAGCAAGTCGGGAAGGAAGTTGGAGTCGGTGCCAAGAAACGAGTCATGATCCTCGAGCTGTACAAAGCAATTGAAGCATCGCTCAACCGTAACC
>JAYVPE010000264.1:0-6350 GCA_043757575.1 Pirellula sp. | reverse complement strand
CCCGGCGAATGTGTCGCTCGTCAGGCCTCGGATGTACCGTGATACCGGCAGCCCCTGCGTTCAAGCATATCCTGGCTGCTCGAACGACACTTGGCTCATCTAAATGCCGCGTGTTTCGCAACAATGCGACCTTATTGACGTTGACCGACAAGAGAGTCCGTTTTGGATGAATCATCATACGCGATAATATCCCCGATACCATTCCACAAATCTATGAATTCCAAGTTCGATTGGCGTTGAGGGACAAAACCCCACGGCCTCTTTCAAGGAATCGATGTCCGCAAAAGTATCGAGCACGTCACCAGGCTGGATTGGCAACATGTTTTTTTTTGCTTTGATACCGATCGCTTCTTCCAATACTTCAATGAAACGCGTTAATTCTGTCGGCTGGTGATTACCAACATTGTATATTCGAAACGGCGCTGAGCTGGATCCAGGATCGGGTTGGTCACTATTCCAAAAAGCGTTAGCAACCGGTATCAGGTCTAGCACAAGCGAGACGGCAGTCGCAATGTCGTCAACATACGTAAAATCCCGTTTCATTTTGCCTTCGTTGTACACATCAATGGATTCCCCATCGAAAATTGCTTTGGTAAATTTGAAGAGTGCCATGTCGGGCCTGCCCCACGGCCCATAGGCCGTAAAAAACCTTAGTCCCGTTGTCGGCAGCCCGTACAAATGGGAATAGGAATGCGCCATCATTTCATTAGCTTTTTTGGTCGCGGCATACAAACTGAGTGGATGATCGACTGGATCATGTACGGAAAATGGCTGAGAAGTGTTGCTGCCGTAAACACTGGAGCTGCTCGCATATACGAGATGTGAAACACCGGTTCGTCGGCAGCCCTCAAGAATCGTCAACGTTCCCATGACGTTTGAGTCGACGTAAATGAACGGGTTCTCAACGGAGTAGCGGACACCCGCCTGTGCTCCCAAGTGAATGACTTTGTCGAACTTTCGAATTTCAAATAGTTCCGAGATGCCCATTCGATCTTGCAGGTCCAACTTGACGAATTCGAAGTTAGGGAATTCGCAAAGTCGGTCCAGCCTCGCATGCTTTAGACCAACGTCATAGTATTCACTTAGATTGTCCAGTCCTACGACACGCATACCGGACTGGAGGCAACGAAGTGATACGTGAAAGCCAATAAATCCTGCGGCACCAGTTACTAACAATGTCTTCATTAGTTTTGTCGGGCATTCTCATTGGAAGTCAATTTGGGCGTGGCTAAATTTGGTAACTGAATACCGCTTAGGAGCGTGTTGTTTTGGCTTGCGTTAGCTTTACCGTGTCGGATACAAGCGCGAAGCCATTGTTGGAGCGATTGCGAATCGAATACGACGCCCACAAAGGACATTTCGGTGCACCATAGTAGATCCTGTTTCCCTCGCAATGACCAATGCCACAATAGTCGAATCTGGTTATTCGATCGCTGATGGATCGCTTCAACCACGGCATCGAGGTGACGCTCCTCGCGTACTCGCTTCATTAATCCGTCACTGTCAACCATGAGCACTCCTGGACGGCACATCATTTCTAACAATGCCTGATCGTTAGAATCTCGCCAACTTTCGATGTGCCACGCTATTTCTCCCTTGCTTTCCATCCAGTACTTGTCTGCGCCAACAAGCTGCTCTGCGGACCGTCTCAGTAGAGCACGATGCATCGGTTTTAAGTCAAGTAGCCCCCAGTCTTGTACTAGTTGTTGAGCCAGCGTTTTTTTCATGAGGTACGTGGCAAGGTAGATACAAGGACTGTTGTGCCCTCCGAAACCTCAAGTGTTGCGGATGGACAGGCAAAAGGGACAAGGACCGTCTGGCCCCGTTCAAGCGAAAATTCATTCGAACTGGACTTCAGGATAGCACTCCCTCTGGGAACTGTGATGATGGCTAATTGCCGGTCGTCCAGGCGGGTTGATCCCGGGTAGACAATCTCCTGAAGCGTAAATTTGTCGCACTCCACTAATGTTCGTGCATTAGCCAAAGCAATTTGAGGCCTTGGCACAAACTCAACAGGGCCACGTTCGAAATCGATCACTTCCAACGCCTGGTTGATATGCAACTGACGCGGCTGGCCGTCTTTGTCCACTCGATCCCAATCGAAAAGCCTAAACGTGCAGTCGCTCGCCTGCTGTATTTCAGCGACCAAAAGCCCCGCGCCGAGCGCATGGACGGTACCGGCTGGAATAAAGATACAATCACCCGCTTTTGGCGAAAGCATGTGCAGACAGCTCTCGGTTTCACCCTTTTCGATTGCCGCGACCAACGACTGGCGATCCACTCCAGACTTTAGACCCGCATAAAGCTTGGCTTCCGGTTCGGCGTCGATCACGTACCAAGCTTCCGTTTTTCCGCGGTCCGGCTGGGGCATTTTAGCACCATAGGAGTCATCGGGATGGACTTGGACACTGAGTACTCTTTGGCAGTCAAGGTACTTCAACAGAAGAGGAAAGCGTTCGTTAGGAGTGTCACGACCGATAACTTCGTTAGGAAAAGACTCAATTAATTGTCGCAGCGTCCAGCCGGCAAATGCCCCTTCGGCAACGATAGATTCCCCCTCCCGATGATCCACAATCTCCCAACTTTCAGCCCAAATGCCACTTCCAGGCGGTTTTTTGCCGAGTTGAGAGGCCAGGCGATCGCCCCCCCAGATGTACGATCGAAAAATCGGCTCAAAACGAATCGGCTGATCTGGTAAAAACATGGATTGCCAAATGGACGGGGAAGAACAAACTGGGTGGACACGAATCGGTGCGACCACGAATTCATTTTACTCGCCCCACACAAACTACGCACCACGGCACGAAAATTCATGCCGAACCCTGATACCGGAGAATTGATTGATGGCGAAAAGCGTCCTTGCACTTAAAAAAGCTGACGACCTATTTGAGAAAAGCTCCATGAGCTTTGGAGACCATCTCGAAGAACTTCGCCGCGCGCTTTTTAAGTCTTCGATATGGTTGGCTGTAGGTCTAGTCATCGGCTTGCCCTTGGCGACAACCGTCGTGAACTATATGCAAGTTCCACTTCGAAAATCGCTGAATAAGTACTACGACAAAAAGACCAAGGCCGAGATGAAGCTTTCAGCCGGGGCGGACGTGTCGGAGGAACTCTCCAAATGGTTGGTTGATGAGAAAAAGGTAAGCGAGGTTGTTTTTCGAGACATGCGACGCTTGAAAGCCGCACTGGATGGCTCGCTATCTGCATCGGATCGCACCAACCCAGATATTCTTGGTCTTCCAGAGGTTGAGGATCTGGTTGCGTTTCGAGAATTCGTAGGCATTAATGCGAGTACGGAATCGCTTGGGCTTCAAGAACCCTTCTTGATTTGGTTCAAAGCGGGCTTAGTCGTTGCATTCCTTATTGCAAGCCCAGGCATATTTTTTCATATTTGGCAGTTCATTTCCGCCGGGTTGTACCCGCACGAACGTCGCTACGTTTACTTTTTTTTACCAACTAGTCTGTTGTTGTTTTGGTCGGGTGCTGCCCTTGCGTTCTTTGTGATCTTTAACATGGTTATTGATTTCTTACTCGAATTCAATGCAAGCATGGGAATCGGGGCCTCGCCGCGACTTACTGACTACATGTCCTTTGCTCTGATGTTGCCGTTGGGATTCGGCATCTCGTTTCAGTTGCCGTTGGTGATGCTCGTACTCGAACGACTCGGCATCCTTTCGGTAAAGCTCTATGTATCCCAGTGGAGAATGTCCATTTTAATCATTGCTTTCTTATCGATGATTTTGACGCCAAACGACGTCGGAAGCATGTTGGGTATGGCAATTCCACTCATCGGTCTCTACTTCGTCGGTATCGCTATGTGCAAATACTTGCCTCGAAGTGATATGCTACGAGGGCAAGCCCGCGATCCAAGTTGACTAAGCCATCACTAGCTTGCACGTCGCGTTTTTATTTAGCGTGCCGAATAGCAAGTAGCAATTTGAAAGCCCTTATCCATGACGAATCCTATTACGCGTCGACTATTCACTCAATCGTTGGTAGCAGGGTCCATTTATAACTCGAACCATGCCCAACCAATGCTCTTTGGACAGGAGAAGCCGCGCGATGCAGACGCAAAACCCAAGAAGCGTACGGCGGTAGGTGCCAACGTAGCCGCCACAGTGCATCCAATTGCGTCCCAGGCTGCGCTGAGCATGTACACGAACGGTGGCAACGCGGTCGATGCCGCCATCGCGGCGGCGCTATGCCTTGGAGTTGTCGATGGTCACAACTCCGGTATCGGCGGTGGCTGCCTAATGCTGATCCGAACCCAACAAGGAGGGATCCATGCGATAGACGGCAGAGAAGCTGCTCCCGCCGCAGCTTCAGATACGATGTATGTTAGGAATGGCAAACCGGTAGTTGAATTGAGCCAAACCGGTTCACTTGCATGTGCAGTTCCTAGTCAAATTGCCGCGTTGAAAATGGCACACGACAAACTTGGAACTTTAAAATGGTCCTCGTTATTCGAACCCGCGATAGAAGCCGCGGAGAGCGGATATGCAATCGGGCATGCAACCCACAGTGCGATCTCTTCAGAACGCGAAAATCTATCCAAATACGACGCAAGCCGAGCCGTCTTATTCAATCCCGATGGCAGTCCACTCAGGGTAGGAGACGTTCTTCGTCAACCCGATCTCGCACATACCCTTGGCAAAATCGCCAAGTATGGCCCAGAGTGGTTTTACAAAGGCGAATTCGCCAAAGTCTGCGTTGCGTACCTAGAAAAGCAAGCAGGCATTCTGACTCTGGATGACTTCGCAAACTACAAAGCTATCGAACGACCCAGTATCAAGTCAAACTACCGAAACTATCAAGTGATTGGCTTTCCGACTCCGAGCTCCGGCGGCATTCACATCGCCCAGATGCTCAACATGCTCAACAAGTTCGATGTGGCAAAGATCTATTCCAATTCCAAAGGGGAGTTTTTCCATTTGCTGGCAGAGTGCATGAAGCGAGCGTTCGCAGATCGAGCCCAGTGGCTCGGCGACAGCGATTTCGTGAAAGTCCCCAACTTCCTGGTTGATCCAGGTTATGCAGCCTCGCTCGCGTCCCAAATCCAAATGGACAAAGCATCGACGGCTATCGTTCATGGCAACGTTGGCGGCGACGATGGAAAAAAGCACACAACGCATCTAACGACCGCAGACTCGTTAGGTAACTGGGTTGCGCTCACCTCGACAGTGAATACGAGTTGGGGATGCAAGATCATGATTCCGGGAACGGGTGTCATGCTCAACAACGAAATGGACGATTTCAGCATCGCTCCAGGAGTTCCGAATGCGTTCGGCTTGATCGGCTCTGAAGCAAACGCTATCGCACCGAACAAGCGACCTCTATCCAGTATGAGCCCGACGATCGTTCTCGCGAAGGATGGAACTCCGTTTTTGACATGCGGTGCCGCAGGCGGTCCTAAGATCATCAACGCGACTCTGCAGAACATAGTGCGATGCATCGACTTGAACGAATCCATCGACCAAGCTATCGCATCGACTAGAATCCATCAACAATGGCGTCCAGACGTTGTTTACCATGAGCCAAACCTCGGTGGTTTACGCCAAGGTTTAGCGAATGATCGGGACGCTGGAAGTGAAGCGACAGAGCACTTGAAAAAGCTCGGACATCCACTTAAGGTCTCTAGTTCCCTCGCGATCGCTCAAGGAATCCAACAGACTGACCGCGGTTTGCTTGCCGCCTCAGACCCAAGAACAGATGGCGAAGCCGTTGCATTCTCGTAGTAGCGAAAACTTACGCGGCTAGCCCGGAATATTCACAAGTTATTTATTGATCAGCCGAAGGGCGTAAGTCCACGTTTCTAGCCACAATGACAACCGTGGTCTAACACCCAATGGCTAATGAATAATCCAGGCACTCGCTCGCAGTTCAAACGAATAGACCTATCAATCCGGAGTTAAGCGATCGCACATGGCCGTCGTTTATTTTAAGCGTCATAAAATGCAAATCGACCTTTTGAAGTTCGATTGGTTGCACGCGCCTAGCGACAATGTTTTTCGCTTTATACCTTGGTCGGACAAAGTCCTAGGGCATCATGCGTTGGCTAAGTGGGATAGCTTTCGGCTGGAAATCGACGCGAATGTTTTCCCGTGCCTCGGTGATCGTGATGGTTGCAGGCAACTGATGCGAGACATATCGTTGCGAGCCAATTTCGTCCCTGAGGCGACGTGGCTTGCTATGGCCCAGCCGGAAGGGAAGCCGGAAGTTCCCGCTGGGACGATCCAGGGCCTAAGGCTCAATGCCATCGAAGGTGCCATCCAAAATGTTGGCGTCGTTCCGCATTTTCGCGGGTTGGGCTTGGGAAGTGAACTTATACAACGGGCGCTACAAGGCTTTCG
>JAYVPE010000263.1:0-6389 GCA_043757575.1 Pirellula sp. | reverse complement strand
TTAGCCCCGGTTGTCGGCGAATGAACCGACGCTAACGCGTTGCGGCTATTTAAATCAACAAGCCGGTAAGCGTCGGGTCGTGAATAATCTGGGCTAGGGCATTTGTACGTGATACTTCGTATTCAGTTCCGACGTAAGATAGGCTTGGATAGCCAGGCAACTTAGGGTGATTGCTTTCGACCAAACTCTCAGACGAACAAACTTGCTCACAGACGAACGGACTGGCCTTGCGTTACGGCGGATGGATTGTGTAGTCATTTCTACCGATTCCCATTCGACGATCGTGATTTCATGCGCCTACGATTTAGGCGGGATTTTCCTATATCCACTTCCTATGTAGCAGCCAGGTTTTTACTGCCTGGGTCAGCAAAACGTAGCATAATAGGGACACGCCCAGCAGTGGCCAATAGAGTCTCGGCAACACGGTAAAGCCGAGGTACTCACCAACTAGAGTAAATGGAATGGCTATCCCGATTAGCATTGTGACAAACGACATTACCAGTAGCGGCCAAGATGCGCGGCTTTGTAGGAAAGGGATCCTGTTTGTGCGTATGACGTGGATGATCAAAGTCTGCGTAATTAGACTTTCGACGAACCATCCCGTTTGGAAGAGGCTTTGACTGTGAGCAGCCGACTCCGGCGTCGTTACGTCCCAACATCCAAAGACATACAGCATAATTAAAAATGTGGTGTAGTCAAAAATTGAGGAACACGGTCCAATGAAAACGATGAATCGGGTGAGCTGCTTAAGATCCCAGGTTTGAGGTTTTTCAATTTGTTCCGCGTCCACGTTATCGGTTGGAATGGTTGTCTGGCTAATGTCGTATAGCAGGTTATTAGCAAGAATCTGTATCGGTGCCATCGGTAAAAATGGTACAAAAACGCTGGCACCAAGCATGCTAAACATATTGCCGAAATTGCTGCTTGCACCCATGCGTACATACTTGCGAATGTTAACAAATACGCTGCGCCCTTCGATAACGCCCGACTCAAGAACCATCAGGGATTTTTCCAGCAATATCATGTCAGCCGACTCTTTGGCGATATCAACCGCTGTATCCACGCTGATGCCCACATCCGCAGTTCTTAAGGCGGGGGCATCGTTAATACCATCACCCATAAATCCAACGATGTGACCTCGTGATTGCAGTGCCTTGATAATGCGTTGTTTGTGCGAGGGAGATACGCGGGCAAACAAAGTTGTTCTCATGGCTACATCGGCCAGTTGATTGTCATCCAAGACTTCGACGTCGCTGCCGAGAAGCACAAACTCAGTAGGTAGGCCCACCTCCTTGCATATTTTGCGGGCTACCAAATCGTTATCGCCGGTGACTACTTTGACGACAACTCCGTGGCCGTACAGAGCTTTGATGGCTTCCGTCGCCGACTCTTTAGGTGGATCGAGAAAGGCGATATAGCCATTGAGGACCAAGTTGGACTCATCCAATTTGGTATAGGGCGTTGTGTGATGCCCTAGGTCCTCCCTTGGCTCAACATCCTTGCTAGCGATTGCAAGGACGCGAAATCCATCCTTGGAAAGTTCCTCAAATTCATCGGTAAGATCCTGTAAAATGAGAGGATCCATAGGGAACTGCTCGCTATCGAGTTCAAAGGTCGCACAACGTGGGAAAATCGCTTCTGGCGCGCCCTTGCTGATGATTCGGTCCTTGCCTTCTGGCGTCCGAACGACCACGGTCATAATTCGACGCTCGAAGTCGAACGGTATTTCATCCACTTTCTGATAGTTGGGGATGTTCGCATGCTTGTGTGTTTCAGTATGTGATAACACCGCTCGATCCAAAACGTTTTTAAGCCCGGTTTGGAAGTGACTATTCGTGTAGGCCAATGCGAGTACTCCCTCATCCTCCTTCAAGACTACATCGCAGTACCGCTCCAAAACGACTTGGTCCATCGTTAAAGTACCGGTCTTGTCGGTACAGAGCACGTCCATGGCTCCCAAGTTTTGAATAGCATTGAGCCGTTTGACAATTACCTTTTTGCGACTCATTGCGATGGCCCCCTTTGACAAACAGACCGTAACGATCATTGGCAACATCTCCGGTGTTAAGCCAACTGCGACGGCAATTGCAAAGTAGAAAGCCTCCCCCCAATTGCCCTTGGTCAGTCCATTGACGATAAAGACCAATGGCACCATCACAAGTACAAAGCGAAGCATCAGCCAAGTAAAATTGGCGATTCCTTTATCGAATGCAGTTTCCTCAGTTTGCTCCGCGATCGACTGAGCCATCCCTCCCAAGTACGTGTCTTTCCCAGTAGCCACCACGACGCCTAACGCGGAACCGCTCTCTACACTGGTTCCTAAGAATGCAATACACGATAACTCCACGGCAACTTTGGTTGCGAGATTGTGCTCGACTTCAAATTTTTCAACGGGAAAACTCTCACCAGTGAGCGAGCCCTGAGTGACGAACAAATCCTTTGCGTTGAGGATGCGAACGTCAGCAGGTATCATATCCCCGGCTGCCAATGTAACGACATCGCCGCGAACCAGTTGCGAAACAGGCATCTCGCGCGGCTGGCCATCGCGCAATACAGTCGCCGTCACCGAAATCATCGCCTTGAGCTTCGCTGCCGCACTGCCCGCTTTGGCTTCTTGAACAAGCTTTAGTCCTACGCCCAATGCGATCATGATCGACATCACGCTGCCAGCCCGAACATCGTCCGTGGCAAATGAAATGCATGCCAATACCGCGAGCAAAATCACCAGAGGATTCAACACTGCATGCCAAATAAGTACCCCTATTCCCACTCGCTGATCCTTTGCAAACACGTTGGGACCGAACTTGACTAGTCGCTCAGTAGCGGCTGCTTCGCTAAGTCCCTCGCGGTTGCTTTCGAATTTCTTAAGGATGGCGACGGAATCCATAGTCGCGGAATCGAAAAGCGCTTGAGAAACGTCGATGCGAGACTTGCTAAGATGGATCCCAGCAAAAACCGTCCTGGGTATCACTGCGGTTGGAATTTTCGGCATAGTATACTGAGGAGGATATTGTAGAACAGCAAACCGAGAGTGCTAACACGGGCTACGGCGCTCCAAATTGTAACGACCAATGGACATCGCCAAACCATGAAACGGAACAGAATTCCTACTTCGGTTCGCAAGCATAAATTTACGTTGCTACTCATTACTACCGTGTTGCTATGTTCTGCAGCGACGCTCGGCTCCAATGGGAGTTTATACGCAGACAGCGCTTCGAGTCTTGGCCTTGCGCCACGTCACGTTGTATCGGGTGAACTTTTACGAGTGATGACCAGCCTCTTCTTGACGCATGATCTACGCCACTTAGAACTAGTTTTCGTGATGATTTTCCTGGCGGTTGGCTGGTGCGAGAATACACTCGGCTCGAAGATCGCATTTTGGACCTTCAGTCTATCGCATTTGACTTCGGTCGTTATTTTTGCTGTCGGTGTCGGTTTATTGCATTGGTTGCAACTCGGGCAATCGATTTCAACCCTGTACTCACTTCACGACGTGGGACCATCGGCAGGTTACTATGGGTGTTTGTCGAGAACGATCCTCGCATGCGAAATCCCCTATAAAAAAACGTTGCTCGGCGGTCTATTCGGCGTCTTGAGCGTGAGAGCCCTGGTTTCCTTTTTGCAAATGCCCGATTCTCAATTCAGTTTGTCAGCGGACATCGTCCATCTCATTGCAGTAGTTGTTGGAGTGATCCTCCAAGTGTCTTCGCATTTGTCCAAAATAACTTCCCGATTTCCGCTAATACAAGCCCGACGCGCAAGCGAGTAAACCTCACTAAAATGCAATGATCCACTCGCTTGCGCGTCGGGCTTGTAAGGAAGTTATTCCGGGACGATTCATTAGTACCGTACCAAAGACGAATAGGCGCTGTTCTGAGCAAGCCGTTCTAACGCTTTTGTAATTTATGGCTCGTTGCTCTTCATATTGGAAGCAAGTGATCGATGGATGGGTTGTCAAAAAAAGCGTTGGCAGTCCAGGCAGCTTTTGGCGGATGGACTACAATAAATAGGTTGAGCCGGTAGAGGTCGGTCCAAATCGATTGGAATTCAGAGAATTGAATCAGATTGCTCTTTAAATTTTCGAAGGTTTATTGAAATGTTGCCGCAAAAAATTGGAATTGCATTCTTGTTTTTCGTGACTTATTCGACCATAACCGTCGAAGCCCAGTATCGCAGCCACCATCGAAGTAGCTCGTATCATCGACATGCCACCGCGATGGTCCAAGCCCAAAAGGCACAAATGATCAACGTGCTGCAATCACAAGTTGTATTGGCAAATCAAATTTTAATTAATGCTGAGTCTAAGTCTGCTATGTCCCAGTCATTAGCTTACGAGGCGATGTCAAAGCTAACTCATATTCGAAAGGAGATGGAAACTGCGCATGCCGACGTTCACCATGCCTTCCAAGAAGTCCAGATGATCGAAGCTGACATCTTGGCTGGACAGGAGGACCATTCCGAGTTCGCCGAAGCCACGAGAGCCGTTGACAAGTCCAATCAAGATGTACATCGGGTGTTTCATAAATTGGCTCAAACACCTGAGAAAGAGTCGATCTCGAACAATGAGACGCGACTCGTTGAAATGTCCCGACTTCCTGAATCCGAGAGAATCAAGATCAAAAACGATTCCGAATACAAACTTGAAATCAATCAATTGTCGATTGCTGAACAACATGTCTTGGACGTACGCAAAAAACTGATGGGAAACAGTAAAGAATGGAGAGACGCAAAGCGAAATCTTGACAAAACTCGCCACGATTCGCGAGAGGAAATCGAAAAAGCAAAACCTCTCTCGATAGCTGCCTCCAACCAAAATCAAGAGACATTTCAATTGCGAAACGTAGTCGAAAATGCAAAGCTTATGGTGGCACAAGGGGAATTGCGATTAAGGCAACTTGGTGCAAAACCATTGAAGTCCGGCTATGGAAAATGATAGCCGCAGTGCTACAGTGCATTCCAAGTTGGGCGCTGACATGACAATTCGAGTTAAACTTGCGCCCGTGGTTGCGCCGCTGGTAATCTGCGGTCTATTTTCTGCATCCCTCTGGTTGCTTCATAGTGAACTGCAAGCCCATCATTTGAGCGATTTTCTTGCTAGTCTCTATGCCATCCAGTGGTTTTCGCTCGTGATGGCAATCGTTTTAACGATCGCAAGCTATCTGATTTTGACGCTCTACGATGGATTGGCATTGCGGTTCCTTGGCAAAGATTTGCCCGTTCGAACATGGATACCGATTGCCCTGCTCAGCTCTTCGATCAGTAATAATTTCGGTACGTTACTTGGAGGCACGACTATTCGCTATCGGATGTACACTCTCGTGGGCCTTAGCAGTGTTGAAATTGCTTGGATGTCGATGTTTATTTCAGGGACTTTTTGGTTTGGCATCACCTTTGTTTCCGCGATTGCCCTCACCTGTTGCCCGCTTGAAATTCCCTCTCAACTCCATTTTGCGATTCGCGACACTCAACCGATCGGATGGATATGTCTAGCGATTTCGTCTGCCTATTTGGGATTATGCTTCTTAAAGTCGAGATTACCAATCGCAGGTCGGCTCCCAACGGGCAGCCTTGCCCTCTGTCAGCTTGCAGCGGTGAGTCTCGATCTTTTGGTTGCTGTGTCTGTTCTCTACTGGCTGATGCCGGCATCCATGCACATCGGTTTTAATCAACTTTTATCGATGTATTTGTTGGCAATTATCGTGGGTGCAATTTCGCAGGTCCCTGGCGGGCTTGGAGTCTTTGAGTTAATTTTACTATGGTTAATTCGTCCAGATGATCCTGATGTTTTGTTTGGATCGCTGTTGGCATATCGCGCGATCTACTACTTGTTGCCACTTTCTTTCGGGTTGATGGCTGTCTCGGTACATGAGTTCTTGATTCACCGAACGACGATTGGTCGAACGCTGGGAGCAGTTGGAGGTGTCGCTGAAAAGGGGATTTATGTTATAGTCCCGCGATTGATGGCTTTGATGGTGTTTATGGCTGGAATCACATTGCTGCTGTCAGGGGCCACACCGGCTGAACATTCGCGAATGCAATTTCTTCGTGATCTATTGCCTTTGCCAGTGATTGAAACATCCCACTTCTTTGCCAGCATCGTTGGCGTCGCCCTTTTGCTACTAGCCAATGGACTGCGCCGGCGAGTACAAGCTGCGTTTTGGGGTTGTATCATCTTGCTCGTAGCGGGTGTCCTTTTTTCCATCGCCAAGGGTATCGACTTCGAGGAAGCCATTGTTCTTTCGGTCATGCTAGGACTGTTGGCCGTTTCTCGCCAACACTACTATAGGCAGGGAGCGATTTGGTCAAATCGCTTCACGATAAAGTGGTTTGCTGCGATTGCCATTGTGATCCTAGGATCCGTTTGGTTGATGATTTTTGCCTATAAGAAT
>JAYVPE010000262.1:0-6412 GCA_043757575.1 Pirellula sp. | reverse complement strand
GCGGAGCGACACCACCGGAAGAAGTTTCGTACCGTGCGTGCCGATCCGGAAAGGATCGCAGAATCTTTGACCCATTCAGGGTCATTCGCTTGTCATTTTGTTCACCGGGGGTGCGCCTCTTCGCGGCGACCCCCGGCTACTTGCTGCAATCCCTATCGGGATAGAAGAGGACGTCTTACCGAGTGAAATGTGTACGCAAAACATCGTGTCAACCCCAATGTTTTAGCAGCCCAGCACAGCCCCCACCAAAGACAGGCCCTCCGTGACTGATCGACTATTCGTAACATCGACGGAATGAAAAGCATACAACGACTCCAGCCAGGATCAATAACATCACCTCAGTTGCGAGCCACACTTTCGATCTAAAGTCAAACGGAGGATCGATTATATCGATTTGATGATTTTCCGTGTCTCTGCCGATTAGACTGCGATTGCGTCATCGGATAGACTCAAGCGAGCTTGCGGCGGGGAAGACGACTTGGATGGTAATGAAAACCATTATAATTCTGCTTTGATGCTGTTGAACAGATGGCTAACGATCAAAAAATCGTCACACTCAGTCGCCTCCGCTTGCATGCAAACATTGCAATAGAAAACAGTGTTTCAAATTGGCAATCCAGGTTCAACAATTATGACACAAACCTTGTTTACGGTTTCCAGGAACCCATCTCGTACAAACGTTGGTTATCTTTTTGCGATTGCCATAATTTCCAATTGGCTAGCGGGTGTAACCGTGTGTCAAGATCTCGCGGATGCTTTGCGAACTATGTTTGAAAAGTTCGGACAACAGTCCGAAAAGTTTTTGCCAGGAATGTTTAGTGAGCTGACGCCAGTAAGATGGCGGAGCTCGAAAAGGTTCCAGTCTCCAAGCGTGAGGAGACAGAGTTTGGCTCTCAAATCTTGAAGAACTATGAGACTTTCGTTCGGTCGCAGAACAAAACTTTGACGCGGGAGGGCAAAGAAATAGAGTATCTTGGGCAGTTGGTCAGCGATCTGCGGCCACACATGAAAAATACCAAAAGGTACGCAAGTATCGACATTGCCATTGTCGACAGTGACGCCATTGATGCGTATTCGATCCCGGGTGGCCATCTGTTGTTTACGAATGGGTTGATCAATGACTTGCAGTCCGAAGCGGAGCTTATGGGAGTGATCTGTCATGAGCTTTCTCACATGGATCGCGGTCATCAACTGCTCCCTTTGAAGCAATCCAAGCGAACGGACACCATGGTAGACTTTCGTTCGAGCATGCAATGGATGGCCACGACCGCTAAGCCCTTCCGTCCCGAGTTCGAATCGCAAGCAGACGCCGATGCCGTAAAGTGGATGCTGGCGGCTGGCTATGACGTTCGGGGATTAGCTCGACTGCTTACACGATGGGAAACGCGCCAAAATCAAACCGCAGCTTAGACTAAGATGGTACCGAGTTTTGCAAGATCGCACCCAGATTCTGGTCGCCGTGCGACCGTTATTCTCAACTTAGTCGATCGAGCTCGCGTCAAGAAAGAGAAGCTGATCGTCGGGAAAGAAAACCTGTTAAGCCGCAAGCCCAACAGCCAAGGCAAGCGTCCGAAAGAGTGATTTGCAACTTAGAAAACCGTCGTGCTCTTCTTTTTCTGTTCGGGCCATCGCAACTTCCAGCCGGACTGAAAGGGAGACTAGCCATTTAGCAATACGTCGTTCACCCTCTCTCCGATCAGTTGCTGCAATATTGACTGAGATTTACTTGTTCTCATGAAAGTAGCGTACGCCTGCGGGATCGGCTAGACTGAAGCCGTCAGTGGCGGAGAAGCGGTTTGAAACATGCGAACTCGGCCTTTTTTTAGGGCAACGTTCCCATATCAAGATGACGTTTTGGCACTTCCGGTCGTTGATAGATGTTGCATCTGAGTGGTATTGCAAGAACTTCGGAATGTGCTGCAGTGCTTGTATCAGGCATACAGGAACTTAAAGAAGAATCGGAATCCAACGGCGTGAGAATCGACAACTGTCGAGTCGATGAACAAAATGGTCGAAAGCTTCAGGTGTTTTTCGTCGTTGCTCCGGACGGGCTATGCTTTTACTTTCACGAAACGATGGACGTTACATAAAATATCGTCGTGATCTTAAGGACCTTCGAAGCGAAAAGGTGTCACGAAGAGACCTGACCCCTTTTTCATTTTCCGCGCATGAGATGGCAGAGCGGACAGGATGTGTCGCAGTGGTTGTGGATGCAAAACCCGATGCCGTTACATTCTACGAGCGATACGGTTTCGAGCCGTTCGAGTTACTTACCGGCGCGTTGGGAGATCGCCCCTTCCCGCTGTTGATGGTTCTGCCGTTGGGCTCGATTCCCAAGCCAGTCTGATCTACGTGATCAACGTTGACCCCTTTCTTCTATCCCTATCCAAATACCTATTGTAACGATTACTTGGACGAAATTCAGCCTAGAACTGATTTAGACATCACAGAATCGGTTAACGATCCTTTTCGTGACGTAATTTTCGCTGTCTCTGTTCTGCGATCCCTGTACTCAGAACCGGCACAGCTTTGGAGCTTTGGAAGTGTGCTCCTTAAATGCGACTAGGGAACGAACGACACAGAAATCCCCTTATATGCTTGTTTCGAATTCACAAATCCACTTTCTACTGGAGCTAGCTCCGATTGGCGTTTTTCATAGCGATGGAAGGGGCGCATGTATTCATGCTAACCGAAAGTGGCTTGAGATCACCGGCGCTACGTTGGCAGAGACGCTCGGCCATGGCTGGCTAGCGTATTTGCATGCAGATGATTTGCCGAGAGTGGTGGAAAGGTGGACTAATGCTTCTCAATATGGTGAAGAGGACGCAATGGAGTTCCGCGTTAGGCGTCCTTCAGGGGAGATACGATTCCTGAAGGTAAGTGGGCTGGCTGCCTATTCACTTCTAGAAGCCAATGCCGGTTCTATTGGATTTGTCGAAGATGTAACTGACGCTCGGTGCGCCGAAGATGGGAATATCTCCCTTCCCCCGATCCTGGAACAATGCCTTAACGAAATTTACATTGTCAACGCTGAGACTCTTCAATTCGAGTTTGTCAACGAAGGGGCACGTCGCAATTTGGGCTATTCTATCGAAACCCTACGTCAAATGACGCCAGTGGATATCAATCCGCGATTCGACTTGCCGACACTTAAACTTTTCCTCGCCCCGCTACGAAATCATGAAACGGATTCAATGCGATTTCAGGCCACGCATCGCCGTGCCGATGGTACAGAATACGATGTCGAAGTTCATTTGCAGATGTCTACGAATTCCAATCGCCCTGTCTTTTTGGCGATTATGCTTGACATTTCCGACCGTGTTGCTTTGGAATCCAAGGTGTTTGCGAGCACCGAACTGCATCGGGCGATCATCGACAACGCTGCGTATGCCATTATCGCAACGACACCCACCGGTACGATCACTCGCTTTAATTCAGCCGCAGAACGTTTGCTGGGCTATTCGGCCCATGAACTGATTCATAAACATACTCCGAGCATCTTTCATCTTGATCAAGAAGTCGTTGCGAGAGCGAACGAGTTCAGTGCGGAATTGGGTATCGATTTGAAACCTGGCTTCGATGTTTTTGTTGTAAAATCGCTCCATGAAATTCCTAATGAACATGAATGGACGTATGTTCGAAAGGATGGTTCACGAGTTTCGGTAATGCTTGGAATATCGGTTTTGCGAGATGAATCGAACAGAGTCACAGGATTTGTTGGAATTGCCAAAGACATCTCCCGACGCAAGGCTGCTGAAGAGGCGTTGCGAGTTACCAAGGAACGTCTTGATTGGGCCATACGCGGCTCGTCCGATGGGTTATGGGACTGGAACCTGGAAACAGCCGAAGTCTTTTTCTCACCCCGACTTCATGAACTGCTCGGGTTTTCAAAAAACGAAGCGACAATCAGTCGACAGGATTCATTTATAAGCCTTATCCATCCAGACGATAAAGCGACTTACAAGAAGGCTGTTGACGCGCACCTGGAGAAAAACAAGAGCTTTGAAACCATCACTCGTGTTCGCACCAAGCAGGGGGAATGGCGATGGCTTAGGATTCGCGGCGAGTCTGTAAAAGATGACAAAGGTGCAGCAACGCGTATGGCTGGCTCAATGTCGGACATCACATCACAGAAAACGGCTGAGGAAAAACTTGCCCTGACGGCTGTCACCGATCAATTGACCGGACTTTTTAATCGGGCTGGCTTTCTCGAAAGAATGAGCGGAGTGATCTCGAGAGCAACCACGAATGATAGCAAATTCGCCATAATGTACTTAGATTTCGATCGATTCAAAGCAATCAATGATAACTGGGGTCATGAAATTGGCGATGAACTTTTGCGACAGATAGCTTATCGACTTAATCACAGAGTCTTTTCAAAGCGGCCATCAGATGCTAAAGCCAGCACGATCGCTCGCCTTGGTGGAGACGAGTTCGTGGTGCTCGTTGAACACCTTGAATCGCCTGAAGAAGCAGACAGAATAGTTCAGGATTTGCAAGAGATTTTGAGCCAACCGTATCAGCTTGGAAAGCATCTTACTTGTTCGACCGCGAGTATTGGTGTGGTCGTTGGTCCGTCCAGCTACTATCGGGCGGAAGACATATTGCAAGATGCCGACATGGCAATGTACGAAGCGAAGCAAGCGGGCAGAGCTCGTTACATCATCTTCGATAGTGAAATGCGCCGACGAGCAAGTCGTCGTATCCAACTTGAACGCGATTTGGGCGATGCCATTGGAACGACTCAACTTGAACTGCAATACCAACCGGTTGTCTCGTTACTAACAGGCGAGATTCATTCGGTCGAAGTATCACTACGCTGGCAGAATCCCAAATACGGAATGGTTGAACCGTCTGAGTTTATGCCGATTGCACTGTCGTCCAATTTGATTCTGCGGCTCAGCGAATGGGTTTTAAGGGAAAGCTGCCAACAATACCAGTTATGGCAAATGACGATGGGGCCAGCAGCCCCACCGCAAGTGAGCGTTAACCTTCCTCGCAAGCAGTTTGCTGCCCCAGGCTTTCTCGATCTCCTTCGCCGCATCCTTGCAGAAACCGGAATGCCTCCGAACAGGCTCTTGCTTGAGATTTCGCAAGAGTGCTTTACAGTGAATACCGAAGAAGCGATTCATACGATGACCGCGATTAGGAATCTTGGAATCGAACTTGCAATCGATGACTTCGGAGTCGGCACCGCTTCGTTTGTCACATTGCATCAATTCCCCGTGAGCTTGCTAAAACTCGATCGCTCGCTAATCGGCAAGATTGAGAATTCCAAATGTGAAGCTGCCTTGTTGCACGGATTAGTGGTGATGGCTCGTAACCTCAACGTCAAACTCGTTGCCGAAGGAGTCGATCTGCGTTGCCAACAGAAAGCTGTTTTAGAATTGGGCTGTGAGTTTATGCAAGGCACTTTCGCAGCGAATCCTATGCCGGTGGCAGAGCTCGAAAACTTCTTATTGTCCAATCGGTTTGGCAAATCGTTGGCAGTAGGGGCGATGGCGTTTGCCGGCGGTTGGTCCGAACGAATGGCCTATATCGAGCCGCTTGTGCAGCGTGCTGTTTGCAATTGACGATTTGCTTCCGAGACAGCTTCGAGAAGACCCAAACTTGGATTTCGCATCGCCTTGCCAACCCGAGCACTGATGTTTATCTGTGAGTTCGCTTTGACGATGTTCTGCTTAAGAGCATCAGCACCGTTCGAATCACATTCACTAGCGAGTACTGCGAATCTACCATCGCCAAGGTATGCGACGCTATCCGATCGTCCCGACGCTTTTCGTATACTCGCCGAAGCATTCTTGATAAGCGATTGGTCTTCGGTACGCTCGCCGGGAAGCACGGGTTCCGTCAGCCCATTCAGTTCAAACATCAATATACAAGTCGGGCTACCGTAGCGTCGGGCTCGAGCCTCTTCTGTTGCAATTGCCTCATCCCATCCTTGTTGGCTGAGCAAACCGGTAAGAGCGTCTGTCAACCTCAATTGATGGCTTTGTTCCGATTCCCGTGCAATGGCAGTAGCTTTCATTTCGTTGACGAGAATCGTCCCAAGCAACCTAGAAAGCAATTCGATCCACGGCAATTCTCTTTCAATCGAATCGTTCTGCGGAGCTGGATCAATCGCGCATAGAGTTCCAAAGAGTGATCCATCCGCGTTCTGAATCGGAACGCCAATGTACGCTCCGATGGCTACCTGTCGTCCGATAGGAGCCGCCGCATAGTTCGGTATCTCTTGAGCACACGGTGCGACACGCGGGCCAAGACCGAGCACCATCTGCGAGCAGAAGGAATCCGCCCAACGAAACACAGCACCCTCCTGGACTTTATAGCCGTGGTCCTCGACCTGTAGGACGATCCAGTCTTGCCCATCCGTTCTTGTCATCATCCATAGATCGAATCCGAGCCGTTGATG